>NZ_QUIB01000029.1:0-1488 GCF_003480025.1 Clostridium sp. AM46-21 | reverse complement strand
TGAAATAGATGAAAAAAATCTCTTGCTCAAATAGAATTAATAAAGGCTCAAACGGAACAAATAAAAATAGATAATTTATTAAAGAAAGAGCAAATAGAAAAACAAAGTAGCGAGAAAATTAAACATTCTCAACAGATTATTCAGGCTAATCAGATTACAATTAATAGCATAAGTCATAATATTACAGCAGGATCAATATTAAATTGTGATCCTATATTTCAAAGTTATTCTTATTCTGCGTCTAACAATCAGTAAGGAATAGATGTAACATATAAATGATAACCAGCCTTTTGGGAGCTTAAGGCTGGTTATCATTTATATTTATATATCAATAGGATTAAAAGTATTGTTTTGATTATAAATATTTGGTGGCCCTAATTTGATATTATATTTTTTTGTTATCTCTATTGCAGTATTTATATACTGTTTACATTCTTCAAAATTTGGTGGAACATAGTTTGCTAATTTTGTATTTTGCATAGGTCGAAACGGAGATATCATGGGAGATACTCCAATTTTGCATAAGGCCTCTATACCTTTTTTAAATGATTCAAGCGGCTCTAAACCTACAATTAGCATACTACGTACTTGTCCATCATTTCCAAAGACTTCTACAGCTTTTTGTAAAGCTTTTAGATATTCATTCCGTGAAATCATTCCTTTACCGGGCATTATTTCCTTTGAAATGGTTTCGTCATAAATTTCGAGATTAAAAGCAATTTCGTTTGCACCCAATTTCTTATATTCTTGAATATCATTTAAATCTTGTGGTGGAAGACTCATGATATAAATTGGTTTATCTGTATGTATTCTAATTATTTTAAGAATATCCTTTATGAGTGTTGGCTCATATATTCTATCGTTTGAAGCGCCACCTATCATAATTTCCTTAAATTCAAAATTTTCTAGATAAAACAAAAAGGATTCCGTTATATCGTCTAAATCAAAATTATAGTATTCTTCATTTTTTGCATGACAAAAATGACAGCCTTTTCCATTTTGTTTAAACAAACATATTGAATTATGACGAATGCGAATACGCATATTATTGCGCTGCACCATTTTTGAATATAATAAACCGGAATGTGTTTTAACATTTGGGATAGAATCTTTTTTATCTACATATACAATACTTATATTTTTTTCAAGATAAAATAAATAAAAGTTTTTTTCTATATATTTTAAAGTAAATGGCGAGAAATCTATAAAAGGGATTTTAAGTGGACAATTTACTATTAAGTCATTAGAAAATCTAATATCAATAGCATCAAATGTTCCTTCTTGAATTCCACCACATTCCGTTAATGCAATCATAGCAGATATATCAATTTTAATTCCTTGTAATAATAAGGCTGTCTTTAGATTATTCCAATCCATATTAGATTTTATTGAACACCGTATTATTTCATTCGAAAGTAAATTTTGATAAATATTAATTTGATGATTTGGATTCAAACTTATTATATTTCTTTTAGAAATAAAACGAAA
>NZ_QUIB01000028.1:0-1699 GCF_003480025.1 Clostridium sp. AM46-21 | reverse complement strand
AAGCAGGCGCTTGGCACTGGCATCATACTGTGCTTTCTGATCAGTTGCCTTGGAGGAATATACAATTTCGTTATCCATGTTCTATCTCCTTTCTTAATACTGATAGAACGGAATAACATGCATATTTTAGCTTTGTATATTGCCTCCGTCTCTCCAAGTTTGATTGTAACGGATATTAAAAAGGAAAACAAGTTTATAATTATTTACCGTAAAATCTTACAAATGATCAGACCGATACCACATACGGTTATTCCAACTGCGATCACTACATCTTTGTTATCTCCAACAATGTTCACATACTTTGCTTTGCCCGGACGATAAATGATCTCCACCGGATCATTCTGGTTTAACTTTTTGTTTCCGCCATTTGCAGCTCGTAATTTCATATCCTGTCCATTATACTGAAACCGCACAACCGGAAAATCAACACCATTTTCATTGACAAAGTCAGTAATCGTTCCCGGAAGCTTTTTCCCCTGCCGGTCAACGATGACCTTGATCAAACACAGGATACCTCCAATAAATTCTCTGTCACACGCAAAGAATTCATCTTTTTCATATTATCATACGAACAAAAGGGGGTACAAGTTGAAAATGTTTATTTCTTATAGAAGTTATATCCATTTATCTAATATTACAAATGCGTTAATACATATTCCCCAAATTCAGGTAAGGAAAAGAAATCGTATCCATGTTCCTCACAATCAATAATACCCCTTTTCTTTAACCTGTCTCGATACGGATTAAACTCATTTGTTTTCAACGAAAGCTTATCTCGTATCTCCTTTATTTTACCAGATTCTGTTTTTGCAATACCATAACAGATCTTCCTGTCTCTGCTCTATTTCTACAAGTCAATACGACTCGAAAAAATGGCATAAACATTATAAAAAAAAGAGTCGTCAATATACCAAAAGAAATTAATAAAAATATTCTGCAAATATGCAAGTTATTACATCCAGACATGCTGTTTGTTACATCAACCGTTTTTTCGTTTCTTTTTCTGCTATGGTTATGTTGTCGACAAAACAGGCGCCGGATATTACGAGGAATTAAATTTATGTACAATGAAAATGAAAAAAGAAACGTTACTGTCTCACAGAAAGGTAACGCTATACAGTCTGCCGCATTAAACATCCATCAGCTTTTCCCATCCCGGACCAAAGATGAATGTTTATTAGAATTAAAGAAGAATCCATCCATTTACCGGACATATCTGAACTGGCCTGACAAATGGAAAAACCGTTTTCTGGAATTCATGGAAGGCAAGAAAAGTCTGCCATTGACCTATGATCCATTTTTCAAAAAGCTGTTCAACCCGGATATATACCCGGAACGGTTATCTCGTCTAATCAGCAGTATCATCGGCACAAAAGTAACCGTAAAATGTATCCTGTCAAATGAGGACAGCATGCTGCCATCAACTTCTCTCCTGCTTCTGGATATCATCGTCCAGTTAGAAGATGGGTCGATCGCAAATGTGGAGATCCAAAAGATCCCATACACCTTTCCCGGTGAGCGGATGTCCTGCTACTCTGCTGATCTTTTGCTCCGCCAGTACACCAGAGTAAAAGGGGAAAAGGGAAGTACATTCACCTATCAGGATCTGAAAACCGTTTATACGATCGTGATGTTTGAAAACAGTCCAAAAGAATGTAAAGATCCCGAATTATCCGATATCTATCTGCATCATGGAAAG
>NZ_QUIB01000027.1:2516-5467 GCF_003480025.1 Clostridium sp. AM46-21 | reverse complement strand
CCGCTTATCTTTCGAACCTCTCAGGATAAGTCTTCGACCTATTAGTATCTGTCAGCTGAATGCGTTACCGCACTTACACCTCAGACCTATCAACCTCGTAGTCTTCAAGGGGTCTTATTTCTTTAAAGAATGGGATATCTAATCTTGAGGGGGGCTTCACGCTTAGATGCCTTCAGCGTTTATCCCTGCCGGACTTGGCTACTCTGCCATGCTGTTGGTCAACAACAGATACACCAGCGGTCCGTCCATCCCGGTCCTCTCGTACTAAGGACAGCTCCTCTCAAATATCCTACGCCCACGCCGGATAGGGACCGAACTGTCTCACGACGTTCTGAACCCAGCTCGCGTACCGCTTTAATGGGCGAACAGCCCAACCCTTGGAACCTGCTACAGCTCCAGGATGCGATGAGCCGACATCGAGGTGCCAAACCACTCCGTCGATGTGAACTCTTGGGAGTGATAAGCCTGTTATCCCCAGGGTAGCTTTTATCCGTTGAGCGATGGCAATCCCACGTTATACCACCGGATCACTAAGTCCTACTTTCGTACCTGCTCCACCCGTCGGTGTCGCAGTCAAGCTCCCTTCTGCCTTTGCACTCTTCGAATGGTTTCCGACCATTCTGAGGGAACCTTTGAGCGCCTCCGATACCCTTTCGGAGGCGACCGCCCCAGTCAAACTCCCCGTCAGACATTGTCCCCCAGCCGGGTCACGGCTGCAGGTTAGAAACCCAGTACTGTAAGGGTGGTATCCCAAGGTCAGCTCCATGACAACTGGCGTCATCATTTCCTAGCTTCCCACCTATCCTGTACAGACAGTACCGAATCCCAGTATCAAACTGGAGTAAAGCTCCATGGGGTCTTTCCGTCCTGGCGCAGGTAACCAGCATCTTCACTGGTATTTCAATTTCACCGGGTGTGTTGTCGAGACAGTGCCCAAATCATTACGCCTTTCGTGCGGGTCGGAACTTACCCGACAAGGAATTTCGCTACCTTAGGACCGTTATAGTTACGGCCGCCGTTTACTGGGGCTTAAATTCAAACCTTCGCTTGCGCTAAGCTCTCCTCTTAACCTTCCAGCACCGGGCAGGCGTCAGCATATACCTCACCTTTCGGTTTTGCATAGACCTGTGTTTTTGCTAAACAGTTGCTTGGGCCATTTCTCTGCGGCCATATCTCTATGGCACTCCTTCTCCCGAAGTTACGGAGTCATTTTGCCGAGTTCCTTAACAACACTTCTCCCGCCGGCCTTAGGATTCTCTCCTCATCCACCTGTGTCGGTTTACGGTACGGGCACATACAAAACAATAGCGGCTTTTCTTGGCAGCTAGCTCACCAGCTTCGTTACTTATAGTTCACTCCGCATTACGTCTTCTCCTTGCAAGGGGGATTTGCCTCCCTTACGGATACCTCGCTTGCACCGGCTTTTCCATTTCCGGCTCTGGCTTTCTCTCTGCGTCCCCACAGTTCTGTTTGTATGTGGTACAGGAATTTCTACCTGTTATCCATCGACTACGACTTTCGTCCTCGCCTTAGGCCCCGACTTACCCAGGGAAGATCAGCTTTACCCTGGAAACCTTAGATATTCGGCCTTTAAGATTCTCACTTAAATCTCGCTACTCATTCCGGCATTCTCTCTTCTTAACACTCCACTGCTCCTTCCGGTACAGCTTCGTCACGTTAAGAATGCTCCTCTACCAATGTTTTCACATTCCATAGCTTCGGTGGTGTGTTTTAGCCCCGGACATTTTCGGCGCAGGACCTCTCGACTAGTGAGCTATTACGCACTCTTTGAATGTATGGCTGCTTCTGAGCCAACATCCTAGTTGTCTTCGAAATCCCACATCCTTTACCACTTAACACACACTTTGGGACCTTAGCTGATGGTCTGGGCTCTTTCCCTTTTGACTACCCAACTTATCTCGTGCAGTCTGACTCCCGTACATCATCTCTGCGGCATTCGGAGTTTGATAATCTTCGGTAAGCTTTGACGCCCCCTAGGATATTCAGTGCTCTACCTCCGCTAGACTAATACGAGGCTAGCCCTAAAGCTATTTCGAGGAGAACCAGCTATCTCCGGGTTCGATTGGAATTTCTCCCCTACCCACACCTCATCGCCACCCTTTTCAACGGATGTGCGTTCGGTCCTCCATTGCCTTTTACGGCAACTTCAACCTGGACATGGGTAGATCACCCGGTTTCGGGTCTTCTTATACTGACTTTACGTGCTATTAACACTTGCTTTCACTTCGGCTCCGTACCTGAGGTACTTAACCTTGCCAGCACAAGAAACTCGCCGGACCGTTCTACAAAAAGTACGCGGTTCTGCTTTATTCGCAGTTCCACAGCTTGTAAACACAGGGTTTCAGGTTCTCTTTCACTCCCCTCCCGGGGTCCTTTTCACCTTTCCTTCACAGTACTATGCGCTATCGGTCACTGAGTAGTATTTAGCCTTGGAGGGTGGTCCCTCCGCCTTCCCACAAGGTTTCTCGTGTCTCGTGGTACTCCGGATCCTGCTAGGTGTGTTTCAGATTTCATGTACGAGGCTTTCACTCTCTCTGGCGGGACTTCCCAGACCCTTCTACTATCTTCTACACTGCCATATCGCAGTCCATACCCCGTCGTGCACGCACAACGGTTTGGGCTCTTCCGCGTTCGCTCGCCGCTACTTACGGAATCGATGTTTCTTTCTCTTCCTCCGCCTACTTAGATGTTTCAGTTCAGCGGGTTCCCTCCGTATACCTATGTATTCAGTATACGGTGACTGAGGTTTGCTCAGCCGGGTTTCCCCATTCAGATATCTGCGGGTCATCGGATATTTGCTCCTTACCGCAGCTTTTCGCAGCTTATCACGTCTTTCTTCGGCTCTCAGTGCCAAGGCATCCACCCTGCGCTCTTTCTAACTTAACCTTACAGCATACGTAGCTTGATATGCTGTGGTCCGTTGCTATCTT
>NZ_QUIB01000026.1:0-13803 GCF_003480025.1 Clostridium sp. AM46-21 | reverse complement strand
ATGGATTTATGGAAGAAAGAAAACATGGATTTATGGAAGAAAGAAAACAATGAATCAAGATGTTATCCACAAGTTATTAACAATTTGTGGATAACATTATGTAAATTGATTATGGTAAAGTTCATATCAATGGATAAACATTATGTAAATTGATTATGGTAAAGTTCATATCAATGGATAAATGTGGAGAAAAAGAAAAACCACTAGATTTTGTATTTGAAAATTATATAGACACCAATTTTTGAAAAATATAAAATCACATTTTTCTAACTAAGCGTTTTATGATATGAAAACCCTTGATTTTAAAGGAAAAATTCAAAAAAAACTTGACTGTATGGGGTTATTTATTTATAATATGCAAGGACTTTGTAGGTATCTGTATGTGTTCGTTTGAGTCTGTTATAAACAGAGGAAACGAATGGATGTGGATAAATCATGGTCATAATAAATAAAGGAGGTGTGTAGATATGAAGATGACTTTCCAGCCTAAAAAGAGACAGAGATCAAAGGTTCATGGTTTCAGAAAGAGAATGAGCACTGCTAATGGCAGAAAGGTATTGGCCGCTAGACGAGCTAAGGGTAGAAAGAAATTATCAGCATAGGTCACAAGGTTGTGGCCTTTTTTAGTTTTTCTAATTTTCAATCAATGATTTGGTGGTTATGTTATGAGTAATTTTATTACGTTAAAAAACAGCAGAGAGTTTGGCAGTGTTTATAACACAAAGGATTCGGTGGCCAATAAATATTTAGTTATGTATCTGAGAGCCAACAGCTTGGAATACAATAGACTTGGAATCTCTGTTAGTAAAAAAGTTGGTAACAGTGTGGTAAGACACAGGGTAACCAGATTGATTAGAGAAGCTTATCGATTAAACAAAGACTGTATTTGCAGTGGTTATGACATTGTGTTCGTTGCCAGAGTAACAGCGAAGGACAAGGGGTATCATGAGATAGAAAGTGCTATGATGCATCTGTTCAGGCTGAAGAAGCTGACGATAGTCAGAGATGGTGAAAATTAAAAATGAAAAGAATGTTAATTGGTTTAATCAGATTTTATCAGAGGTATTTGTCCATGTTAAAAGGACATCCTACCTGCAAGTATTTTCCAACCTGTTCACAATATGCGATCGAAGCTTTGGAAAAGTATGGAGTGATAAAAGGTGGCCTCCTGGCTGTATGGAGAATACTTAGATGTAATCCTTTTTCTAAAGGAGGATATGATCCCGTTCCATAAAGGAGGACAAGATGTTTCTAACAGTAGAAGACGGTATGATCTTAGGACCGATATGTTGGTTATTCGGTAAGATTTTCGATCTGATGTATAAATTGATCGAGATTATCAGTAACAGCATGGGAATAGGATATGTTAATCTTAGTATCTGCGTTATCTTATTTACGTTTTTCATAAGAGCTTGTTTGTTTCCATTGAATTTCAAGCAGCAGAAATCTTCTAAGATTATGAGTTTTATCCAGCCGGAGATTAATAAGGCAACAAAGAAGTATAACAATAAAACAGATCAGGAATCCCTGATGAAGAAGCAGCAGGAGACACAGAAAATCCAGAAGAAGTATGGTGTAAGTCTTACATCCGGATGTCTGCCAACTCTGATCCAGCTTCCTGTATTCTACGGTCTGTATCGTGTTATCCAGAACATTCCTGCTTATGTAGGAGATATGAAGGATAAGTACCAGTATATTGTAGAAAGTATGCAGAAAGTGGCTATTGATAAGATTGATGCTTCTAAATTAAGTTCAATTAAGCTTGATTCTAGTGCAAATTATTATGATATCATCAATGCAGTAGCAAGTGATTCAGATGGCAGGGTATCTACAGCTGTTACAGCTTCCAATCAGATGATGGATGCAGTATCAAAAGGTAATCTTACAGATAATAAAGTTATCGATGTACTGGATAAGATATCCACACATGACTGGTCGCAGTTACAGGATATTTTTGGATTTACAAGTGGAAAAGAAGCAGATTATATTCATAACTTTGAAAATATGAACAGATTTTTATTTAATCTGAATATCGCAGATGCTCCCGGACTGAAGCTTTCAGCAGCACTGATCGTTCCAATCCTGTCAGCAGTATTGCAGTTTGTATCTTCAAAGATCAGCATGAGTGCTTCTAACACAAATTCAAATGATCCTACAGCAGCACAGGCAAACAGTATGATGAATATGATGACTTACGGTATGCCGCTTATGTCATTATTTATCTGTATTAATCTGCCAATCGCTATTGGTCTTTACTGGATCATAGGTTCTGTTATCACGATTATTACACAGCTTATTATCAACAATTATTATAAGAAGTGTGATAAAGAAGCAGTTCTTGAGAAATGTAGAGTAAAAGCAGCTAAGAAGCAGGCAAAGAAAGAAGCAAAGCATCCCGGTAAGAAGTCATTTTATGAGAAAATGATGGACGCTCAGAATGGTAATGTAAGTTCAGATAGCACCCAGTCTGAAAGTATTAACAAAATGGCATCTTCAAGACTGAAAAGTTATACGAATCCGACAGTTGATGAAGTGAAACAGTCAGAAAACAATGTTCATTACAAATCTGGAAGCATTGGTTCCAAAGCAAATATCATGCTTCAGTATCAGAATAAGAGTAATGATAAGGGAGGAAATAAATAATGGAGTTTGTAGAATTTAAAGGTAAAACTTTAGATGAGGCACTTATGCAGGCAAGCGTTGAGCTTGGATGTGCCAGTACAGACCTGGAATATAATGTAGTCAGTGAGGGAAGCACAGGTTTTCTTGGACTGATCGGTTCAAAGCCATTTGTCATCAGTGCCAGAAAGAAGAAAACATTTGTGGATGATGTAAGAGAATATCTTGAAACATTATTCAAGGCTATGGATATTCAGGCTGACATTAAGATCGAGTTTAACGAGACAGACAATCTTCTTGATATCGATGTAGAAGGACCGGAGATGGGAATTCTGATCGGTAAGAGAGGTCAGACATTAGATGCACTTCAGTATCTTATTAGTCTCGCAGTAAACAAAAAGAGCGACTCTTATATCAGAGTAAAGCTTGATACAGAGAATTACAGAGCAAGAAGAAAAGAAACTCTTGAAAATCTTGCCAAGAACATTGCATTCAAGGTAAAGAGAACAAAGCGTTCATTTGCACTTGAACCAATGAATCCTTATGAGAGAAGAATTATCCACGCTACTTTACAGAATGATAAGTATGTATCTACAAGAAGCGAGGGTGAAGAACCATATCGTAAGGTTATTGTATATTTAAAGAAATACGACAGAAATAACAAATAATAAAGTATTTTGCTAACAGATACTTGTATAAAAACAGAAAAACATATGTAAATATGAATTTCTGAAAAATATGATTTCCGGAAAATGAAAAATCAGGGTAACGGCTCTGATGAATCGGCTTCCGGAAATTTTTTTTAGGGATAGAAAAAAAGTATGTATAGGTGTATTATCTAAAAGTATGTTAGTATAAATAAAGTGATATGATAATATATGTTATTTGTTATGTCAGTGAATGATATATAGAATATTGATCAGATAGAAACAGGAGAAATCATATGCTTGTAAATGATACGATCGCAGCGATCGCAACCGGTATGGGAAATGCCGGGGTTGGTATTATAAGGATCAGTGGTAAGAATGCAGTTGAAGTTGCTTCAAAGGTGTTCAGGCCGGTAAATGAAGAGAAAAAAATAGAAAGCATGAAAAGCTACACAGCAGCATTTGGACAGGTATATGATGGTGATAAAGAGCTGGACGAGGGTATTCTGCTTCTGATGCGTGCTCCACATACTTATACTTGTGAAGATGTATGTGAGTTACAATGTCATGGCGGAATGGTTGTATTAAGGAATGTACTTGCTGCAGTAATTAAAAATGGTGCAAGACTCGCAGAACCGGGAGAATTTACCAAGCGGGCATTCTTAAATGGAAGGATCGATCTGTCACAGGCAGAATCCGTCATGGATCTGATCAGTGCCAAGAATGATTTTGCGGTGAAATCTTCTCTTATGCAGCTTCGTGGTGATCTGAAGAATCAGATCGTAGATATGAGAGAACAGATTTTATATAATGTAGCGTTTATAGAATCAGCACTTGATGATCCGGAACATTACAGTCTGGATGGTTACCCACAGAAACTACAGACAATTGTGGATAAGTTGGGTGATAATGTGGATAAATTACTGCAAACTTTTGATAATGGAAGGATCTTAAAAGAGGGAATCAAGACGGTTATCGTAGGTAAGCCAAATGCAGGAAAATCCTCACTTCTCAACATGTTTCTGGGAGAAAACAGAGCAATCGTTACGGATATTGCAGGAACGACAAGAGATACCTTAGAGGAAGTTGTCAACATAAATGGTATTATACTGAACATTGTGGATACAGCAGGTATCCGGGATACCGAAGATATTGTGGAAAAGATGGGTGTGGATAAGGCACTGGAATTTGCATCACAGGCAGATCTGATCTTATATGTGATCGATGGATCTGTACCGTTAGATGACAACGATAAGCAGATAATATCAGAGATTAAGGGCAAAAATGTTATTGCCATTATGAATAAAAATGACTTACAAACAGTTGTGGATAAAATGTGGATAACATGCGAGCTTGGTTGTGATATTGTAGAGTTATCTGCTTCTACAGGAGATGGAAAAGAAAAATTATATGATCTGTTAAATGACAAATTTTTTTCCGGCGAATTGGAGTATAATGACCAGTTGTACATTACAAATGCGAGACATAAAGAAGAACTGATGAAGACCAGAGAAAGCCTTTTAAAGGTAAGAGAAAGCATTGATATGGGTATGGAGGAGGATTTCTTCTCAATCGACCTGATGGATGCTTATGAACATCTGGGGCTTATTATAGGAGAAACGAACAGAGATGATCTTGCAGATAAGATATTTGAAGAATTCTGCATGGGTAAATAGGAGGATGGATAAATGCCAGTGGTTGAAGAAAATTATGATGTGGTAGTTGTGGGTGCCGGTCATGCAGGCTGTGAAGCTGCACTTGCTTCTGCCCGTCTTGGACTTGAAACAATTCTGTTTACAGTGAGTATGGACAGTGTTGCCATGATGCCCTGCAATCCAAATGTAGGTGGAAGCTCAAAAGGACACCTGGTAAGAGAACTGGATGCACTTGGTGGAGAGATGGGTAAGAATATTGATAAGACTTATATTCAGTCCAAAATGTTAAATGCATCAAAAGGACCTGCTGTTCATTCTCTTCGTGCGCAGGCAGATAAGTCAAATTATTCTCGTACAATGAAACATACATTAGAGAATACCGATCATCTGGTATTACGTCAGGCTGAGGTAACAGAGCTGATGGTAACAGATGGCGTTGTTAAGGGTGTTAAGACATTTTCCGGTGCAACCTATTATGCAAAGGCAGTTGTTCTCTGTACAGGTACTTATCTGAAAGCAAGATGTATCTATGGAGATGTCGTAAATCATACAGGACCAAATGGACTTATGGCAGCCAATTATTTGTCTGATTCCATGAAAGAAGCCGGAATCGGTATCCGCCGGTTTAAGACAGGTACACCTGCAAGACTGGATAAGAGGACAATCGATTTCTCTCAGATGGAGGAACAAAAGGGTGATGAGCATATCGTTCCATTTTCCTTTACAAATACAGAAGAAGATATCAAGCGGGATCAGGTATCCTGCTGGCTTTGTTATACAAATGAGGAGACACATGAGATAATTCGTGAGAATATCAACCGTTCTCCATTGTTTTCCGGTGTGATTGAGGGTACAGGACCAAGATACTGTCCTTCAATCGAAGACAAGGTTATGAAGTTTCCGGATAAGACGAGACATCAGATTTTTATAGAGCCGGAGGGTGAATTTACAAATGAGATGTATATGGGCGGAATGTCCAGTTCTCTTCCGGAGGATGTTCAGTATAAGATGATACGGAGCATGAAAGGACTTGAGAATGTCAGGATTGTAAGAAATGCTTATGCGATCGAGTATGATTGTATCAGTGCGATCAATTTGAAACATTCACTGGAATTTAAGAATGTGGAAGGTTTATTTGGCGCAGGTCAGTTAAATGGAAGCTCCGGTTATGAGGAAGCAGCAGCGCAGGGTCTTATGGCAGGTATCAATGCAGCCAGAAAGGTACTTGGAAAGGAGCCTGTTGTATTGGATCGTTCACAGGCTTATATCGGTGTATTGATCGATGATCTGGTTACAAAGGAGACAAAAGAACCATACCGTATGATGACTTCCAGAGCAGAATATCGTCTGCTGTTAAGACAGGATAATGCGGATCTTCGACTGACCGATATCGGTCATGAAATCGGTCTGATCGACGATGAGAGATATGAGAAATTCTGTCAGAAACGTACAATGATCGAAGAAGAAACAAAGCGTTTAAAAGAAACGATGGTTGGCGGAAACAGTAAGATTCAGGAATTCTTACGTTCTATGGAGACAACGGAGTTAAAGACAGCAGTAAGTCTTGCAGAGTTGATCCGCAGACCGGAGCTTTCTTATGAGAAAATTGTACCGATTGATCCGGACAGACATCCGTTGCCTGCGGATGTGATCGAACAGATTGATATATCAATCAAGTATGAAGGATATATCAAGAGACAGACAGAACAGGTACATCAGTTTAAAAAGATGGAAAAGAGGATGATCCCGGCTGATCTGAATTATGATGATGTATCGAATCTTCGAAAAGAAGCCAGACAGAAGTTAAAGGATATCAAGCCGGAAAATATCGGTCAGGCATCCAGAATCTCCGGTGTATCACCGGCAGATATATCTGTGCTGCTGGTTTATCTGAAGATGAAGCAGCATGACGGAGAGCCTGAAATTAAATAATAGAAGGGATATCACAATATGGATCGACTAAGTGAATTAGCAAAGAAGATAGATATTGAATTAATGATCATCAGTTAGAGCAGTTTCAGAGATATTATGAGCTTTTGGTAGAGTGGAATAAGGTTATGAATCTGACAGCCATCACAGAGAAGGAAGATGTCATTATAAAGCATTTTGCAGATAGTCTTCTGCTTGCAAAATATAAAAAGCTGGATGAATCTTTATCAGTCATAGATGTAGGGACCGGAGCAGGATTTCCCGGAATACCGCTTAAAATCGCTTTTCCGGGTTTAAAGGTAACATTAATGGATTCCCTGAATAAGCGTGTAAAGTTCTTAAATGAGGTTATCCGGACACTTGAGATGGACGATATAGAAGCTATTCACAGCAGAGCTGAGGATGGTGGAAGAAATGCACAGTATCGTGAGAAGTATGATCTTGCGGTATCAAGAGCGGTTGCAAATTTATCCTCTTTATCAGAGTTTTGTATGCCATTTGTTAAGACAGGTGGATATTTTATTCCATATAAGGCATCCGGACTGGATGAAGAGATACATGCAGGAAAAAAGGCGATTCGTATCCTTGGAGGACAGGTAGAGAATATCTTTCATACAACGATACCTGATACGGATATGGAGCGTTGCTTTGTATTTGTAAAGAAGATGGCAGCAACACCGGAGGAGTATCCAAGAAAAGCAGGAACAGCGACAAAGAAGCCTCTTGGAATGAAGGAAAAATAAAAAAGTATAGTAGAAATGAAAAATATATATAATATCAATGAAAGACATTATATAAAAATGGAGCAGGTATTTGTAAACCTGCTCCATTTTTATTAGGAAAATATACAGAAAAATGATCTGTTCGTTTTATTATCAAATGTTAGAATATTATCTTGTAGCACGAGTGTGCCGTTTTTCTTTACGTCTCTCTCGAATTTCTGTCTGTTTTTGTTTGATAGCTTCAACACCGTTTTTATCTATTGGTTTAATTGTTTTAACAACATAGTATTTTCCGTTATCAAGTGGTTTAAATTTTATCTTTCCACTGAAATAACCATGGTGCCAGCATTTCCCTGCACAGATGTAAGAAGACGGACTGTTTGAAAACCATTCAAGCCTCTTATTGATCTTCTTGTTACATTTGTAGCATCTTATACAGGCAATATCTTTATCGTCCATTGCTTCCTGCTTGCTTGAAAATTCTCTTGTAATGTATTCATACTGATTATTATGTATGGCTACAATTTCCTCTTCCTTTTTTGTAGGATGAATATACAGATCGAAGCTGTATAAATCTTTCAAATTTCTTGGATGCATCTCTTTTAAAACAAGAGCGGTATATCTGGCATCGTTTACAGCAGAATGAAAAGGTTCATCTTCCGGTATATTAAAATCTGCAACTGCTTTTTCCAGTTTACTGACGGTAGAACCGGTTGGGTCGACCATGTTTGCATATATCTGCTGAAGATTTAAAAATTTCAAAGGACGAGGAAGCTTGTCCATATAGTAGAAAGCCATATTTGTCTGTAATTCGGTAAGATCCATGGGACCCCAGGTACAGAAGATATAATCTTTACCGCACCATTCCAGAAATTCCGTACAGACTTCTTTAAATCCTCTTCCTTTTGCCAGATCCGTTTCATCATAATTTAAAATGGTTCTGATTTTTGAATGTAATTTTTTATAGATCCGGGGTTTTATCAAACTGGAGTATTCATCAATGATGCGATAGTTCTTATCTACTTTAACCGCACCGATTTCGATTATTTCAAACGGCATTCGGGGATGTTCTCCGATATGACCGGAATAACTTTGATTCCACTCAAGATCCATTACGATATAGTTCATGTGTATTGATCCTTTGATTTGTTATATGAAAATAACTGTCGTATACTTTCAAATTAATTTATATGCACTAAAATGCACCTGGCGGGATTCGAACCCACGGCCTTCCGCTTAGGAGGCGGACGCTCTATCCTGCTGAGCTACAAATGCAGAAGGGGAAAATATATAATAAACCCAACATTACTATGATACCCAAGAATGTAAGAAATGTCAATTTCTTAAAAAATAACATTTCCCTGGAGCCAGATTTCGCCTTTGAACCGGCGACCTGGAGCAGGTGTACCGAGCAGATCTTTTTCATTGATCGCTATAGCCATCAGCATTTCATTTGTTTCCACATTCAGAAGGTATACAGGTTCCTTTGTATAATCATTTTCGCACAGGCTGCAGTCCAGAATATTTCCTATGATAGAATAATGTTCTGTTTCAATGCCATATGGCATGAAATTCGTTTCTACGATAGAAAGGATATCTTCGTAATGTGCACGGCGACTTACCTGTGTATAGATATCCATATCATCTAATGTAAGGCTTTCCATGGCGGAACGGTCTCCTTGTCTGGCAGCTTCGATCAGTTTGTTTCGATTAACAGAGGAACATTTATGTTCTCTGTTTGCAGGTGGAAGCTGTTCAATATCAAGAATAACTTTACCGCTTGTTGACAGTCCGGACATATAAGCCTTAGTGATCAGATGGTTGGAATAGTTCATCCATTTTGTATTTGCATAATCAGAAATATTTGTCAGAAAGAAGATGAGTGTCATGCCCAGATTATAGTCTTCACAGACACCGGCATAGGATTCTTTATCACCATGTTTTTCTA
Source organism: Clostridium sp. AM46-21 (assembly GCF_003480025.1). NCBI lineage: Bacteria > Bacillati > Bacillota > Clostridia > Eubacteriales > Clostridiaceae > Clostridium > Clostridium sp. AM46-21. Next base: position 4,283 of record NZ_QUIB01000026.1, on the reverse strand, counting down.
TATAGATCCGTTCCTGATTCATAATGAAAGAACTGCGGACATAGGGAAAATAGTATTCAAATGAAATGGTATTATCGATGTCCATTTCTCCGACAAGAGAGATACCGAAGTGTTTTCCAAAGTCCTTATTTAATTGAACCAGACGGGTGTCTGCATCAACAGTTACAATGTTTTTTGTTGTTGGGTTGGCAATGATCTCCTTTGTGATCGGAGTTAACTGCCGTCTGTTTTTAATGTCGGAAAATCCAATGGAACGTAAATAACTGTGCACACAGACACCTCCTTTCTGATTCTTAACTTATTTTACTATGGTCAAAAAAGTATATTTAATTAATAAATATGAAATTAAGCTTCAATCTTATCTTTTCCACCCATGTATGGACGGAGTGCTTTCGGAATTCTTACAGAGCCGTCTGCCTGAAGATTATTCTCAAGGAAAGCAATCAGCATTCTAGGGGGAGCAACAACTGTGTTGTTTAAGGTATGTGCAAGATACTTCTTACCGTCTTCACCCTTTACACGGATCTGAAGTCTTCTTGCCTGAGCATCACCCAGATTTGAGCAGCTCCTACTTCAAAGTATTTCTTCTGACGTGGAGACCATGCTTCTACATCCAGTGATTTAACCTTCAGATCTGCGAGATCACCGGAGCAGCATTCCAGTGTACGTACAGGAATATCAAGTGAACGGAAGAGATCAACGGTGTTCTGCCATAATTTATCAAACCACATTTTGCTTTCTTCCGGTTTGCAGACAACGATCATTTCCTGTTTCTCAAACTGATGAATACGGTATACACCACGTTCCTCAATACCATGAGCACCTTTTTCTTTTCTGAAACAAGGCGAATAGCTTGTAAGTGTCTTTGGAAGTTCTTCTTCCGGAATGATCTGATCGATGAATTTACCGATCATGGAATGTTCAGATGTACCGATCAGATAAAGGTCTTCGCCTTCAATCTTATACATCATGGCATCCATTTCTGCAAAGCTCATAACACCAGTAACGACGTTACTTCGGATCATGAAAGGAGGAACACAATAGGTAAATCCTCTGTCAATCATGAAATCTCTTGCGTAAGAGATAACAGCAGAATGAAGTCTTGCGATATCACCCATCAGATAGTAGAAACCATTTCCTGCTACACGTCTTGCTGAATCAAGATCCAGTCCATGAAGATGTTCCATGATCTCTGAGTGATATGGAATCTCAAAATCAGGAACAACCGGCTCACCAAAACGTTCAATTTCTACGTTTTCGGAATCATCTTTACCAATAGGAACAGATGGATCAATGATATTTGGAATTACCATCATGATCTCTTTTACTTTTGCCTGAAGTTCAGTTTCTTTTTCCTGTAATTCAGATAAGCGTTCTGCCTGTTCTGTTACCTGTTTTTTTACTTCTTCAGCTTCTTCTTTTTTGCCCTGTGCCATTAATGCACCGATTTGTTTGGAGAGCTTATTACGATTCGCTCTCAGATCGTCAGCCTCCTGCTGAGTTGTTCTTGCCTGGGCATCAAGTTCAATTACTTCATCAACAAGTGGAAGTTTGCTGTCCTGAAATTTGTTCTTAATGTTCTGTTTTACTACATCTGGATTCTCTCTTAAAAATTTAATGTCTATCATTTTTTGATATTCCTCCTGGTTCATATGGAATAAGGTTGTTTATACTTGTTCTCATATGCTTTTATATTTTCTTGACTATAGTCAATTATTATTATTTTTAATTATATTCAATTATAATTAATTGTATTTAATTGTTTTAAATCATTTTCAATTATATTTAATTGTTTTTTATTATGATTCATTATTCTTCTTCCATAATATCAGCAATCTCTTCATCAAGCGTTTTTGCACGTTCAATGGCTTCTTTTTCTTCATCAGAAAGAGCTACATAGGATTCACCTTTGATCAATTCTTTTGCATAAGCGAAGCATCCCTCTCTGGAATGCATACAATTTAAAACTACACCATTGTTACGACTGTCGAGAAATGCAACTGCGAAGCTAAGACTTCCGCCCATTCCCTCAAATGCATCATATTTGACTAATCCGATTTTGCTGATACATGCTGCAAGTGTTTCCTGGATCTCTTTGTGTTCTTTTGTAAGCCGCTTGGAATTGTTCTTCACAGCATCCATTTCAGCAAATCGATCCAATATAATTTCTTCCATATCACCTGCCGTTTTACCACTTAAAAGGCGTTTGATATCTTTATTTCTTTTCTTTATATTCGCCATAAGATAGAATACAAGTCCAAATAAAACGATGACGAGTACAAGAAGTATGATTAAAATAATGGCAGGGTCAATACCAATCTTATCTAGTAAAGAACTGTTCATTCTGATATTTCCTTTCCAATTATTCTCTGTGAATAGAATATAACATCTCTGTTATTCTTTCCAATTCTTCCTGAGAATAATAATTTATTTCAATTTTTCCTTTATCATTGTTTTTTGATTTGATTTCAATCTTTGCACCCAAAATATTTTTCAGACGGCTTTCAATATCATTGTAGAAGATAGAAAGATCTTTTGTGTCCACATTATTCTGTTTTGGTTCTTTTGGTGCACTAAGTAGTTTCTTGACATAGATTTCTGTATCACGAACACTTAATTTATTATCAAATATAAAGTTTGCAGCTTCTGTCTGTAGAGCAGCATCCTCAATCGGAATTAACGCTCTGGCGTGTCCGGTTGTCAGCTTGTCTTCTATGATCATTTGACGAACTTCATCACATAATTTCAGAAGTCGAAGAGAGTTTGCAATCGTTGAACGATTCTTTGAAACCTTTTCAGCTACTTCTTCCTGTGTAAGACTATATTCGTTGATAAGACTTTCATATGCCATTGCTTCTTCAATCGGATTCAGGTCCTCACGCTGAATATTTTCTATGAGAGAGATCTCCATAATTTCACGGTCTGTGTATTCTCGGATTACAACAGGTATTTCCTTTATTCCGGCCATCCTGGCAGCACGCCATCTTCTTTCACCGGCAATAATCTCATAGAATTTTCCTTTTTTTGTTACAATAAGAGGTTCTAACACTCCGTATTGTTTGATAGAATCAGCCAGTTCCTGTAAAGCATCTTCATCAAATTGCTTTCTTGGCTGTGATTGGTTTGGTTCAATCTGTGTTATTTTAATTTTCTGTTCTACTTCTTTTACAACTTCCTTCACAACTTCTTTTGTGACAGTTTTTGTTGTCCCACTGGAAGCAGATTTTGATTTACTCTTTGGTGGATCATTTGTAGGAATTAACTGATCCAGACCTCTGCCTAAGCCTTTTTTTACAGGCATTTTATTTCCTCCTGTGAGTCATTTGATTTCTTTCTATTTGTAATAATCATTTGCTATGACTTCATCAGCCAGCATCATATAATGTTCAGCTCCGGCAGATCGTGGATCATATGCAATGATTGGCATTCCATAGCTTGGGGATTCAGCCAGACGAACATTTCTTGGAATAATAGTGTTGTAAATATGCTGATTCAGATTTTGTTTTACATTATCTACAACCTGCATTGACAGATTGGTACGGGAATCGTACATGGTAAATACAATTCCTTCAATCGTAAGTAGTCTGTTTAATTGTTTCCGTATCAGATTAACGGTATAAATTAACTGGGATAATCCATCTAATGCAAAGAACTCACATTGAATTGGAACTAATACAGTATTGGCTGCTGTTAAGGCATTTACTGTTAACATTCCAAGAGCAGGAGGGCAGTCGATGATAATATAATCAAATTTACGTCTTACATTCTTGATATGGTTTTTAAGAATATACTGTGGATCTTCCACTGTAACAAATTCTACTTCTGCACCTGCAAGCTCTCTGCTGGCTGGGAGAAGATTCAGTCCTTTGATATCAGGGTAAACATCGATAAGCATACATTCGCCTAAATTGCAGTCACCGTTTAACATATCATAAACACTGTACTCAAGGGAATTCTTATCAACTCCAAGTCCACTGGTCATATTTCCCTGTGGATCCATGTCAATTGCTAAGACTTTCTTTCCTTTTTTTGCAAGACATGCCGCAAGATTGATTGCAGTTGTAGTTTTTCCTACGCCACCCTTCTGGTTGGCTATTGCGATAATTCTTCCCACTTGATATTCTCCTTTTTGTGTTTCACGTGAAACATTCTATATTTCCAATAATTGTTTTCTCTACATATGTGAACATATATATTATATAATAATAAAATAAAGTGATTATTAGCTAAAGAAGATATGTAGCTATTTCCTATATTCTTTTATTCATATAATATATATGATT
>NZ_QUIB01000025.1:0-40786 GCF_003480025.1 Clostridium sp. AM46-21 | reverse complement strand
ATTCATGATGTTATCTATGTATAAATATAAATTTTCTAAAATAAGGGGTTGATTTTTCAAATCAAAAGGAGTATATATATTGTATCAAATAAATAGACGAAATGAACAAAGGTGTTCCAAATCATTGGGACACTTTTCTTTTTTTGTTTTATCAGAAGAAAGGAAGTACAAAATTATGATGAACAAAATTTCAGCCGTATTCGGTTCACACGTTTTCTCCGATCAGGTTATGAGAGAGCGTCTTCCAAAAGCAGTTTATAAATCCTTGAAGAACACAATCGATAAGGGCGAACCTCTTGATACATCTATTGCAGATTCTGTTGCAGCAGCAATGAAGGAATGGGCAATGGAACTTGGCGCAACACACTATACTCACTGGTTCCAGCCACTGACAGAGACAACAGCCGAGAAGCATGATTCATTCGTAAGTACAGTAGGTGATGGCGGAGTTATTCTTCAGTTCACAGGTAAAGAGCTGATCAAATCCGAGCCGGATGCTTCATCCTTCCCTTCTGGTGGACTTCGTGAGACATGCGCAGCCAGAGGATATACAGCATGGGATTGTACCTCACCGGCATTTGTAAAAACAACAGATGCAGGAACCTGTATCCTTTGTATCCCTGCAGCATTCACATCATATACAGGTGAGTCACTTGACTACAAGACACCACTTCTTCGTTCCATGGATGCGATTAGCAAGGAAGCTTTAAAGGCACTTGCATTATTTGGAAATACATCAGCAAAGAAGGTTACAGCTTCTGTTGGTCCTGAGCAGGAATACTTCCTGATCGATAAGAAGAAATTCGCCAAGAGAACAGACCTGAAGCTTTGTGGACGTACCTTATTCGGTGCGATGCCTCCAAAAGGACAGGAGCTTGACGATCAGTATTTTGCAGCAATCAAAGATAAGGTTGCATCATACATGACCGAGTTAAATGAAGAATTATGGAAATACGGTATCCTTGCTAAGACACAGCACAACGAAGTTGCACCTGCTCAGCATGAGTTAGCACCTATTTTCTCAACAACAAATATAGCAACCGATCAGAACCATCTGGTTATGGCTACTATGAAGAAGATCGCAGCAAAGCATGATCTGGAATGTGTTCTTCATGAGAAGCCATTTGCAGGTGTCAATGGTTCCGGTAAACATAACAACTGGTCAATCTCAACAGATGAGGGCGAGAACCTGATCGATCCTGGTAAACATCCGGAGACAAACCTTCAGTTCCAGTTCTTCCTTGCAGCCGTTCTTGCAGCCGTTGATAACAATGCAGAGTTGTTAAGACTGTCCGCATCATCCGCAGGAAATGACCACAGACTTGGAGCAAATGAAGCACCTCCAGCAATTATTTCGGCATTCCTTGGTGAACAGCTTGAATCCATCGTTAAGCAGATCATTGAGAAGGGTGAAGCTACAGAATCACCAAAGGGCAAGACTTATGTATCCGGTGCATCCACACTTCCTACATTTACAATGGATGCTACAGATAGAAACAGAACATCACCATTTGCATTTACAGGTAACAAATTCGAGTTCCGTATGGTAGGTTCTACACAGTCCATCGCATTCCCAATGATGGTATTAAATACGATCGTTGCAGATCAGTTAAAGAAGATGACTGACGAATTGGAAGGTGCAGAAGATTTCGAGACAGCATGTAAGGCATTGATCAGAAAGACTCTGACAGAGCATCAGAAGATCATTTTCAACGGAAATGGTTATTCAGATGAATGGATCGCAGAAGCTGAGAAACGTGGACTTCCAAATATCAAATGTATGGTAGATGCAGTTCCATATCTGGCAGCAGATAAGAGCGTTAAGATCTTTGAAGGCCTTGGCGTTATGGATAAAGCAGAGTTGTCAGCCAGAGCAGAAGTTATGCTTGAGAATTATGCAAAGAAGATCAACATTGAGGCACTCACAATGATCGAGATGTCAAATGAAGAGATCATCCCGGCAGTTATGGAATATCAGGCAGAGCTTGCAAAGGGTGCTGCTGAGATCAAAGCTCTTGGTATCGAACCAAGCGTACAGGTATCACTGTTGAATACAATCTCTGATAAGCTTGCAGAGCTGAAGACAGCAACTGTAAAACTGGAAGAGCTTGTTGCAAAAGCTGCTGATTACGAAGATGATATCGAAGCATGGGCAAAATACTATCACAACGTAGTATTTGCAGCATTTGATTCTGTAAGAACACCTGCTGACGAACTGGAAAAAGAACTTCCAAAGACAGCATGGCCATTCCCTACATACGAGCAGTTATTATTCGAGCAGTAAGATCAAATACAGTAAATGTTTATTACAACCTAAAATAGTCAAAGGGCATCTCGTTTTCTGAATCGAAGGCGGGGTGCTTTTTTACTGTGCGGATATCACAAAAGCTATGGTCGAAACCTTGTTTTTCTGGTATTATAAAAAGATGTGATGTGTAATATTGATCAAATATAAAAGAATCAGGAGTTTGATTTGAAAAACTTATATATAGCAGAAAAACCAAGTGTTGCAAGGCAGTTTGCAGATGTGCTTGGTGTAAAAGGAAATGCCGGAGCAGGTTATCTGGAATCGGAAGATTCTGTTGTGACCTGGTGTGTGGGACATCTGATCACGATGAGCTATCCGGATGCCTATGACGAGAAATTAAAAAAATGGGATCTGGCTACGATTCCTTTTATTCCGACAGAATTCAAATACGAAGTGATACCAGATGTCAGCAAGCAGTTCAAGATCGTAGCAGGGCTGTTGAACCGGGATGATGTAGGCTGTATCTATGTCTGCACCGACTCAGGACGTGAGGGAGAATATATCTACCGTCTGGTGGATCAGATGGCAAAGGTTGGAAATAAAGAGAAGCGGAGAGTCTGGATCGATTCCCAGACAGAGGAAGAGATCTTGCGTGGAATCCGGGAAGCCAAGCCGCTTTCAGAGTACGATTCGCTCAGCGATGCCGCATATCTTCGTGCAAAAGAAGATTATCTGATGGGTATTAATTTCTCCAGAGCCTTATCGTTAAAATACAGCTATGTGATAAGAAATTATCTAAAACTGGATAAATGCGTGATTGCGGTTGGACGTGTTATGACCTGTGTTCTTGGCATTATCGTGAAGCGGGAGCGGGAGATCCGTGAATTTGTAAAGACACCATTTTACCGTGTTGTTGGTACGGTAAATGTTACCGGGCAGACATTTGAGGCAGAATGGAAAGCGGTAAAGGATACACCGTATTTTAATTCACCGCTTCTGTATAAAGAAAATGGCTTCAAGCAGAAGAAGGATGCAGAAGATCTGGTGAAAAAGCTGTCGGCAAATGGAATGGAAGCCACTCTTGTTGCAAGCGAGAAGAAGAAAGAAAAGAAGGCTCCGCCAATGCTGTATAATCTTGCCGAGCTTCAGAATGACTGTTCTTCACTTTTTAAGATCAGTCCGTCCGACACCTTAAAGATCGTGCAGGAGTTATACGAGAAGAAGCTGGTGACATATCCGAGAACGGATGCCAGAGTGTTGTCAACGGCTGTGGCAAAGGAAATTTATAAGAATATATCCGGTTTGAAACGATATACACCGATGGCTGCCTATGCTGATGAGGTTCTTAACATGGGAAGCTATAAGACGATCGCAAAGACCAAGTATGTAAATGACAAACAGATCACAGACCACTATGCGATCATTCCGACCGGACAGGGCATGGGTGCGTTAAGAGGACTGTCTGAGATTGCGGCAAATGTGTATGAGATCATTTGCAGACGATTCTTAAGCATCTTTTATCCGGCAGCAGAATATCAGAAGCTTTCAATGACACTGGCAAAGCAGGATGAATTCTTATTTGCCAATTTCAAATATATGTTAAAAGAAGGTTACCTGAAGGTTGCCACGAACCGCTTTGCAAGGAAAAAGGATGATACCAAATACAGCCCGGAATTCATCGAGACGATCGGACATTTGAAAAAGGGAGATATCCTTTCACTTGACAAATTCGAGATCAAAGAGGGTGAGACATCACCTCCAAAACGGTACAATTCCGGTACGCTTATCCTGACGATGGAAAATGCCGGACAGTTTATCGAGGACGAGGAGCTTCGTGAGCAGATCAAGGGCGCAGGTATCGGAACCAGTGCGACCAGAGATGGAATCATCACCAAGCTTGTAAATAACAAATACATTGCTCTGAATAAGAAAACGCAGATTGTAACACCGACATTTCTCGGCGAGATCATTTATGATGTTGTTTATTATTCGATCAATGGACTGCTTCGGGCGGATCTGACAGCAAGCTGGGAAAAAGGCTTGTGTGGTGTCGCTGATGGTTCGATCACGAAAGAAGAATATACAGACAAGATGAACACCTTTGTGATCAAATATACAAATCTGGTAAAGGGAATCAGCAATCAGAACCAGATTACAACAGTATTTGACAGAACAAGGGTATATTATAAAAAATAACCTTGAACATAGTTGCTTAATAGAAAGAATTATCCTTTGTGGATAGATGATTGCTTTTTAGAAAAGAATTATTCTTTGCGGATAAATGATTTTTTTTAGATAAAAATTGTCCTTTGCGGGCGAATGATTGTTTTCTATTAAATTCTGAAAAAGATAGTGAGGTATAAGAAAATGAATAATGAAACAGTAAAACAGGTAACGATCAAAGAATTATATGATCTGACAGAAACAGCAGCAAAGCCATTGCTTGAAAGCGTTACATATCCGTGGGAAGCGCTTCCGAAGATCAAGGACTTTATCATTGAACTTGGAAACAGCTTAGATCCGGAAGAGTATGAGAAACGTGGTGAAAATATCTGGATTCATAAATCAGCAACTGTATTTGATTCTGCTTATATTGCAGGCCCATGTATTATTGGAAAAGATACAGAGGTCAGACAGTGTGCATTTATTCGTGGAAGTGCTTTAGTGGGAGATAACTGCGTTGTTGGTAACTCCACAGAGTTAAAGAATGTCATTATCTTTAATAATGTGCAGGTTCCACATTATAACTATGTAGGTGATTCGATCCTTGGCTTCCATTCTCATATGGGAGCAGGCAGCATTACCTCTAATGTCAAGTCAGACAAAACACTGGTGCATGTCAAAGGCGCGGACTTCGATATTGCAACCGGTATGAAGAAATTTGGTGCAATGCTTGGTGACTATGTAGAGGTTGGTTGTAACAGCGTTTTAAATCCGGGAACCGTGATCGGCTCACATTCAAACATCTACCCATTGTCCCGTGTCAGAGGCTATGTGCCATCAAACAGCATCTACAAAGACCAGAACGACATCGTAACCAAGCATTAGACGCTAGCCTTTACGTTGAGGCACAAGGACGAAGGCAGGCAGGTTGTTATATCTTTATTCCGCAAAACGCTTTCGCTCTATCCTCAACGCAGCGGTACCTAAGGCTCCCTGCATTCGCAGTTCGCCAAGTACCGGCGTGAGGAGAGGTTTGCTTCATAAAATATAACACCTACCATCCTTCTGTATTGTGTAAGCATACAAAGAAATATTTGGCTATGCGATTTATGATTGAAAGGCAGCGCAGACAAGGCTGGGAAGAATACTGGCTCAGCGCACAAAAATCTGACGTACAGAAATGTTACATAACACATCTTGGTATAGAAACACAAATCACCTGAGTAGAATGTCCTTATGTAGCAGACCTGTCCAGATGTTAGTACTTTAAGTTAAAATGGAAGATAGCATTACTATTATGACGTAAGCATTATCCGAGGCCGGTACTTAAGTTGCGTTTTTTGCAACTTTATGTACCGCTGCACGAGGATACGAGCGGAAGCGTCTTACGGAATAATATGTAATGTATCTTTCATTTTGATTCAAGGACTTATGAGAGCGTTCTGCTACATAAGGAGCATACTACTTAGGTGGTTGTACCGTATCAATAGCCAAGGCTGGAAACGGTGTTATGTCAATAAACAGATATATGCCGGATAACTGATATTGTGTAGCAAACCTGTCCGAGCGTCGGTACTTAGGCTGCGTTTTTTGCAGCCTTATGTACCGCTACGTCGAGGATAGAGTGGGAACGTTTTGCGTAACAATAGTCAGTTGTCTGGCATATATCGTTCTATTTCATTGAACCACAGCCTTGGCGAGTGCCTCTTTGATGGCGTTGATCAGCAGCATCGAGGTATACTTGGTATCGCCGGAAACAGTGAGGTCGTCAATCGATGACACATACTGCAGGTCAGTGTTGATCGCCTCTAAAGAAGACGACAGGAGCGGATACATGGTGGTGACACTTTCGTCCAGATTGGAGAGCGCAACATCCTGGATAGAATGATCATCAACCGTAACCATAACAGACAGAGTAGATTCGCCGAGCGTGATAGTTGAATCATATGTACCGGGGTTATAAGAAGGCTCCGTTGTTTCAGAAGCGGTATTCGAAGAAGCAGTTTCTGAAACGGTGGCAGGTTTTTTGAACATGATCGTCAGTATGATGATAAACAGGGCGACAAGTCCGAGAAAAATAACCGTGTATATGATTTCTTTAGATTTTAAAACGATAAGCTTTGTGGATGCCATATAAATATTCCCCTCATTTATTATTACTATATTGTATTCACAGAGAAAACAAAATATAACCAAAGAGCAGATGGTTAGTAAAACAATATTGAAGTAAATATGGCTTAGCAAAGAGAAAGCCAGAAAAAGAGTATTGCTTGACAGATGAGTGAAAGGAGACCGTTATGTCAGTTCGATTCTTACTTGGAGCATCCGGCTCAGGGAAATCCAGACAGATTTACAATGAAATCATTCAGACATCGATAAAAGAACCGGAGCGGAATTTTTATCTGATCGTGCCGGAACAGTATACGATGGAAGCACAGAGAGAACTGGTTACCATGCATCCGGCCGGAGGCATGATGAATATTGATGCGATCGGCATGAACCGGCTGGCATATCGTGTATTTGATGAACTGGGGATCAGCACCGGACAGGTGCTGGAAGACTTTGGAAAAAGTATGCTGATTAAGAAGATCTTATGTGAACAGCAGGACACCTTACAGGTATATGGAAACTATTACGACAAGCTTGGATTTGTGGATGAGATGAAATCCATGATGTCGGAGATCTTCCAGTATAATATCAAGCAGGATACGATCGATGAGATCATGGAGCAGATTCCGGAGGACAGCGTTGTTGCAGGTAAAATGCAGGATATCAGACACATTTACGAAGAATTTGAAGCATTTGCAGGTGAACGCTATATTGTGGCAGAACAGTTGGTGGAACTGTTGACCAGACATGTTGGCCAGTCTAAACTTGTGTGTGGCAGTTCGCTGTATTTTGATGGGTTTACCGGATTTACGCCGGTACAGCTTGAACTTGTTGAGAAGTTGATGACCTGTGCGGATGATCTGACCTTTTCCTTTACATTAGATGACAGAGATCAGAAATATGAGCATATAAAAGACTACGAATTATTCTATCTGACAAAGACTACGATAAAGAAATTAACAGAAGCGGCAGCAGCCGCTGGTGTGGAGATTGAGTCTCCGGTTGTTCTGCCTGGAACAATCAACTATCGTCTGGGGGAGAACCGGGAACTGTTTTTTCTGGAGCGGAATTTGTTCCGTAGTCCGTATCAGAAATGGAAGCAGCCATTGGAGCGGATCCATCTGACAGCGACAGGAGATGCACAGGACGAGATCGTATTTGTCGCATCTACGATAAGGAGGCTCGTACGGGAGGAAGGATACCGTTATAAGGATATCGCGATCGTAGCGGGAGATCTGGAACAGGCATCCCACATCTATGAACGGGTGATGGATGAATATGAGATCCCTGTATTTATCGATGCAAATGCCTGCCTGAAAGCAAATCCATGTGCGGAGACGATCCGAAGTGTACTGGCGGTTCTGGCAGATGATTTCTCCTATGACAGTGTGTTCCGGTTCTTAAAAGCGGGTATGACAGATCTGTCCTTTGAGGATATAGAGCTTCTGGAAAATTATGCATTAAAGCGTGGTGTCCGTGGCTACAGCAGATGGAACCGGGCAGTATCTGAAAACTATGAGAAGACCTCTCCGGTAAATGTAGAAGAGATCCGGAAGGCTTTTATGGAGATGTTTGGTGATATCCGTAAGGTCTTTACAGATAAAAAAGCCATCACAAAAGATTATGTGGAAGCCCTTTATGACTTTCTACTTCAGATACATATGTATGAGAAGTTAGAAGCCAGAAAGAATGAATTATATGAAGAAAACCGGATCAATGAAGGAGATGCTTATGGTCAGATCTTTGAGAAAACGGTCCGGTTATTTGATAAGATCGCGGAACTCTTAGGCGATACGAAGATGAGCGTGAAAGAGTTCTATGAGATCGTGGATACCGGACTTTCAGATATTGAAGTCGGTGTTGTACCGCCTACGGTTGACCGGGTGTTGATTGGAGATATCACAAGGTCAAGATTAAATCACATAAAGGTGTTATTCTTTACATCGGTCAATGATGGAATCGTGCCAAAAGCACCGAAAAAGGGAAGAATCCTAAGTGACAGAGACCGGGATATTTTGTCAGGCTGCGGCCTGGAGCTTGCTCCATCCGACAAACAGAACAGCTATATCGAGCAGTTTTATATCTATACGATATTGACGAAACCATCCGATCATCTGTATATATCGTATCATAAATTAAGCGCATCACTTGAAAGCATGCGTCCGTCTTATCTGCTTGGAAGGATCAGCAGTATTTTTCCATCCCTTCAGGCAGAGGAGTATGATGCTGCTTCCTGTATGCCGGATACCGTCAACCGTTCATTAAGACGGATACTCCGGACAGAGGAAGATGATAGCGAAGATGCAGAGAGCCGGATTCTGACAAGAATTTTGACGGAAAAAGGATTGGCCAGAGAATTGACAGCCATTTATAAAGGCAGAACATACAGAAACGTGGCAGAACAGCTGCCACCGGAGACGATCGCCCTGTTATATGGCAGATATCTGCATGCATCAGTATCGAAGCTTGAATTATATGCCAGATGCGGATTTGCATATTTCTTAAAATATGGTCTGCGTTTAAAAGAGCGGGAAATGTATCAGGTCGATGTCAGAAATGTCGGAGTTATCCTTCACAGTGTAATGGAAGGACTGTTTAAGCAGGTAAGAGACACCAGAAATAATGACTGGGAGAATTTTCCGGAAGATGAGAGAATGCTGATGGTCACGGAGCTTGTAAATCGTGCAGCAGAGGAATCGGCAGGAGATTTCTTTGAAGATAATGCAAGAAATGCCTACATGCTTCAGATGATCGAACGTATGGCACAGACATCCGCTGGTATGTTACAGAAGCATATAAGACTTGGCAGCATGAAGCCTGGAATGCTGGAAAAGACCTTTGATTCCGCAAAGGATGAAGTCGGTTCTTATCTGTTTGAGCTTCCAAATCAGATCCGGATGAGCATCAATGGTAAGATCGACCGTGTGGATGTGGAAGAAGAGGATGGAACGGTTTATATCAAGGTGATCGACTACAAATCATCCACCAGAAAACTCAGTCTGGAGGAAGTCCTGAATGGAGAACAGCTTCAGCTTGTGACCTATTCTGCGATTGCATATGAGATTGAAAAAATGATCTATCCCGATAAGAATATTCAGATCGCCGGTTTATTATATTACAGCTTTGATGATCCGGTGATCGAGATTGAATCTTCGGAGATTGATACCGATACAGAGCAGCCGGAATTCTCGGATCAGGAGAAATTAGACGCTGAGAGAATGGAGAAAATGAAGCTGCAGGGATTTGTCAATGAATCACCTGCCGTGATACAGAAGATGGATCATACCTGCAATCAGTCACTTCCGGTAAAACTTGATAAAAATGGTGACATCAAGAAAAGTGAGAATGTGGTATCGGCAGACCAGATCCGGACGATCATGGAATTGACAAGAGAGAATATAGAAGAACTTGGAAGTCAGATCGCAGAGGGAAAGATCGCGATCGAGCCATATAAGAATAAGAGCAATACAGGTTGTGATTATTGTGAGTTTAAGAATATCTGTCATTTTGATGTCAAGAATGGCGGAAATCAATATCGCAGACCGGATAACGAGAAGCTTAAGCGGTACAGGGAGGAGTAGCAGAGATGGGTATTTCATGGACAGATGAACAGAAATCAGTCATTAATTCCAGACATGGTAATCTTCTGGTATCTGCTGCGGCAGGCTCCGGTAAGACGGCTGTCCTTGTAGAACGGATTCTTGAGATGGTCATGGGAGTTGATGCGGATGGCAATAAGGCAGAGGAGAAAATCGATATTGATGAGGTTCTGGTTGTAACATTTACCAGAGCTGCGGCAGCCCAGATGAAAGAGAAGATTGCGGATAAGCTTGAGCAGGCAGCCGAAGATCATCCGGAGGATGAGCATATCGTTAAGCAGTTATCCCTGCTGCCACGGGCAGATATTATGACGATCGACAGTTTCTGCCTTGGAATCGTAAAAGACTATTTTCAGATGATCGGGATCGATTCCTCTTTTGATATAGCAGATAATGCAGAGATGGATCTGATCAAGAATGATATATTGGATGAAGTATTAGAACAGAAATATCAGGAAGCATCCGATGAATTTATCGGACTGGTAGACAGCTTTGCGAGAAAAGAATCGGATGAGAAGATCCGGGAGCTGGTCTATCAGATCTACCGCGTTGCTTCCGGTTATCCGAAGCCGGAACGCTGGATAAATGAAGCAGAAGCGGCACTTGAAGTATCAATGAAGGAAGAACTGTATACCTTAAAATGGTATCGGGATTATATGCAGATCGTAGCAGACACGCTTGATTCAGCGATCGGTCAGGCAGAACAGTGCTTAGAGATCGCAGGCGAAGCAGATGGCCCTGCAGGTTATGATCCTATTATACATTCAGATCTGGAATTACTGCGGAATCTGAGACGGGCCGAGGATATGGATGAGGCATATAAACGGGTTTCCAAATTTTCCAATCTGAAGCGTATCGCAGCCTGTGATCCGGAGAAACAGCAGTATGTAAAGACGACTATGCAGACCTATCGTGGAAGTGTAAAGGACATGATGGCATTGTTTCGTCCGACAGATGTCATACTTGCAGAATGTGCGATGATGAAGGAACCATTGTTAGCGTTATTATCCCTGACACGTTCCTATATGGATCGGTTAAAGGAAGAGAAGCTCGACAGGAATCTGTATGAATTCCGGGACATTTCAGAATTTGCCTATGACATCCTGTGTGCAGGAACGGATGAGAATGGCTGTGTGATTCCATCGGAAGCAGGAAAGACGGTTGCCAGACGGTATCGTGAGATCCTGATCGATGAATATCAGGACAGCAACTTTTTACAGGAAGATATCTTAAATTGTGTGACAGGTCACGGAGAAGATCGGAAGAATATGTTTATGGTAGGTGATATCAAGCAGAGCATCTACCGCTTTCGTATGGCAAGACCGGATCTGTTCCTGAATAAATATAATACATATTCTGACCGGGAAGATGCAGAAGATCAGAAGATCCTGCTTTCGAATAATTTCCGAAGTGCAGGAAAGGTGATTGATACGATCAACCAGATCTTTGAACCGTTGATGTCAGAGAATCTGGGCGGGATCGATTATGATGAATCGGCAAAGCTGCATATCGGAAGACAGGACAAGAATAATATGGGGTATGGATCCGAGATCCTGATCGTAAGGAATGATTGCGCAGATCCGGAGAAATCCCAGCCGGAAGAGATACGGTCGTTAACAAATGTGGATATAGAGGCACGGATGATCGCAGATGAGATCTATGAGTTAGTGAAGGGTGATAAACCACTTTATATTCCGGATGGAGATAACGGAGAGACCAGAAGGGTTTCTTACCGGGATATTGCGGTATTGATGCGAAGTGTGAAGAAGAATGCGAAAGCCTTTGAGGAAGCATTTGCGGAGCGTGGGATTCCATTATTTGTAGAGAGCGAGAGTGGATATTTTGATGCGATCGAGATCAGTACCCTGCTTGATATGCTGGCGGTGATCGATAATTCCCATCAGGATTATGCACTTGCAGCAGTCCTTCGTTCACCGCTTGCAGGTGTAAAGGAACAGGAGCTTGCAGAGATTGTAGGTATCTATGACCGGGACTTCAAGGATCATGAGAAGAATCTGGCGCGGACGGCGAGTTTTTATCAGAAGGTCTGTTATTATGCAGAAAAGCCGGACTCAAAAGCTTCAGAGGAGCTTCGACAGTTTCTTCGTATGCTGGATAGCTGGAAGGCAGATAAAAACTATATGAGTATCAGTGAACTGCTTCATTCGATATTGGAGCAGACCGGATATTATTGGTTTGTTGGCGCGATGCAGTCGGGAAAACGAAGACAGGCAAATATCGATATGCTGATCCAGAAAGCGGATACCTATGAGGACAGCAGTTTTCGTGGATTGTTTAATTTCCTGCGTTACATGGACCGGCTGAAGACGAATGATCTGGATTTTGCAGAAGCATCGGTGCTTGGAGATGATGACGATTCTGTTGTGATGATGACGATGCATAAGAGCAAGGGACTGGAATTTCCGGTTGTATTTGTCAGTGGACTGGCAAATCGTTTTTCGAATCTGGATGCCTTATCTCCGGTGACGGTAAATGCAGACAGCTATCTGGCAGGTTATGCGATTGACCGGAAGAACCGTGCGAAGAAGAAAACATTTGCAAGAGCGGCCATGCTCAGTGTCATGAATGCAGAGAAGCTGGCGGAGGAGATCCGTATCTTATATGTTGCCCTGTCAAGAGCAAAAGAGAAGTTATATATGACAGCGGCGGTAAAAGACCCCGGAGCGGAAAAGGCAGTCTTTGATTATCCGCTGCAGACTGATTTTCTTATTGAAGCGTCCGGACAGATGCGGATGGAGCTTCCATATATCACCAGAATGGAAGCCGGCTGTTTTATGGACTGGATCTTATCGGCGTTATCTATGCATATCGTATCAGAAGATACTGTATGCAGAAAGGATACTTATGCAACCTGGGTACTTGCAAAGACCGGCTATCAGAATCAGATACCTGCCGGGACAAATATAGATATGTCAGAAAAAAAAGCTGTACAGACAGAGGATGAACTGCAGTTATATGAAAAGTATAAGGAACTTTTAGATTATACCTACCCATATAAAACAGAGCAGGCAGTAAAAAATAAGATGTCCGTTACAGAGATCAAACGACTTGCACACCGCGGAGAGGAGAATCCGGGATCTGACCTGTATCAGCCGCCTGTGACAGAAGCAGAGATTACAATACCGGTGCTTCATTCCCGCATGAAGGAGGAGCCTGTAAAAGGAAATGAGATGGGTACTGTGATCCATAAGATCATGGAGCTTATTGATTTTACAAGAAACAGCATGGATGAGATTAGAGAGCAGATCCGGTCATTTTTTGATCATGGATATCTGGAAGAACGGTACAGAGAGCATGTTCGTGCAGATAAGATTTATAACATGGTCAACAGCCCACTCGGAATCCGTATGGCAGAAGCACAGAAGAACCATACCTTATACCGGGAGCAGCAGTTTTATATCGGCATGAAGCCGGAAGATATATCACCGGAGTATAAAGACAGCAAGGATATGGTCGTAGTTCAGGGAGTGATCGATGCCTATTTTCTGGAAGGAGATCAGGTGGTTTTAATGGACTACAAGACAGACCGGGTGGATCAGATATCGGATCTGGTCAGCCGTTATCATGTACAGCTTGATATGTATGCAAAGACGATACATCAGCTTACCGGAAGAATGGTAACAGAGAAGATCATCTATGCCTTTCATTTTGATGACAGTATCAACTTATAAACAGTAAAATGTCCGCGGACAATCATATAAAGAAGATGGCAGCCTGTTACTATGCAGAGTATTTTCAGGCTGCCTTTGGTATATTTATATTGTAAAGAGATTAGGGGCTTGGTATAATTAAAACCAAATGGAAAGAAGTATTTTGATAAATGACAGACCAGATAGAAACGATGGTGTGACAGATAAGAACCGGGAGAAGATAAAGAATGATAATAGCCAATAACTTAAAGAAAATTTACGGTAAAGATTTTGTGTCCGTAAACAATTTAAGCTTTCATATTAAGAAAGGTGAGATCGTCGGATTCGTAGGGCAGAATGGTGCGGGGAAGACAACAACGATCAAGATGCTGACCGGTATTTTAAAACCGACAGAGGGCAGCGTTCAGATCAATGGTCATGATATCCGGAAAGAGCCGCTTGAGGCAAAACAGTCGATTGGATATATTGCAGATAATCCTGATATCTTTTTACGGTTAACAGGACTGGAATATGTGAATTTCATTGCAGATATTTATGGTGTATCAGAGACTGACCGTAAGAAGCGGTTAGAGGAAATGGCTGGGCGTTTTGGTATGGAAGACAGCTTAAATAAACAAATGGTCAGCTATTCGCATGGTATGCGCCAGAAAATGATGGTAATAGGCGCATTAGTACATAAACCACCGGTCTGGATCTTAGATGAACCGATGACCGGATTGGATCCGAATGCGGCATATGAATTAAAGAAGATGATGCGGGAGCATGCGGATGAAGGTAACTGCGTATTTTTCTCAACGCATGTTCTGGAAGTTGCAGAGAAATTGTGTGATAATATCATCATGATCAAGAAAGGTCATGATATCTATCAGGGAACGCTGGATGATCTGGTTGTTGCACATAAGAATAAGTCACTGGAAGATATATTTATAGAAATGACACATGAGGAATAGAGTGCTTATGAAGAATTTTTTGTATTTGACCAGAGTGATGGCAAAGGATACAGAGATGACGATGCCGGACACCGGAGAAAAAGCGAAGGCATATAAGACACTTGGTTCACTTGCCATGTTCTGTATCATGGTTCCCTGTTGTCTGGTCGTTGGATTTATTGTATATATTATGACAGAAGCACTGATAGAAGCAGGAGGAATGACGGAAGGCGTAGAACTGATCATACAGTTGATGTCCGTATTTGGCATGATCTTTTCGGTGATGGTACTGTTTAATGTACTGTTTTTTTCATCGGATCTGGATCATCTGCTTCCGCTTCCGGTAAAGCCGGGTGAGATCGTAGCAGCCAAATTTGTAAATGCATATATTGCAGAGAGTGTTATGGAGTTTATGGTTTTATTCAGCGGCTTTGTAGGTTACTTCATAGCTGCCGGATTCAAGCCGGTATCTGTACTGACGGCATTAGTCGGAGTAGCGATGCTTCCGATCCTTCCACTTGTATATTGCGGAATTTTTGCCTTACTTTGTATGGCGTTTTTAAGCCGGATAAAACTGTTTCGGAATGTGGATGCCATGACAGGACTGGTAACCGTTATTTTCCTCGGACTCTTTTTATTATCGTTTATTCAGATGGACAGCATCAATATTAACAATTATATTGATGGTCTGATGAATCATAACAATATGTTTACAGCAATCATGGGAAAGATATTCTTTACGGTTCCTGTATTCTTAAAAGCACTTGAAACGAACAACATTGCATATTCCCTGCTGTTCATCCTGTTAAATGCGGTTATGGCAGGTCTGTTGTTTTTCCTTGGAAGCAAGCTGTATCTGCGTGGCGTATATCTGGTTTCATCTGTCGGAAAAGCAGAGAAGAAAGAAGATGTGGTTTCTGATGCAGCTTATGCGAAAAAAAGTATTCGCAAAGCATATTTTCTGAAGGAATGTAAGATACTATACCGGACACCGGCATATCGCAAATATTGTGTAATGGTAAATATTATATGGCCGGTTCTTGCGGTGGCATTGTTTGTTCTGCCTGCGACGAAGAACTTTATGACTTCATTTGAGAAGCTGCTTTCCAAAGGTTTTGTAGCATCCGATCTGATCGTATTATTGCTGGTACTGATCATTTCCTTCTTTGCAACAGCAATGAACAGTATTGCATCGACCTCGTTTACAAGAGAGGGAGATCATTTCAGCTTTATCAAATATGCACCGGTCAGCTATCGGACGCAGATTGGGATCAAGGCAGGTGTCAGTCTGGTATACAGCGGCATCACAGTTGCAGTAACGATCATTGTGTTGTGCATCTGTATGCATATCAATGTGCCTTCGGCCATTTACTTTATTGTGATCGGGTTCTTATCGGTTGTATGCTGCACCTATATCGGACTCTGGCTGGATGCAACACATCCGAAGCTGAACTGGGAAGATGAATACGGAGCGCTCAGGGGCAATCTGAATGCATTCTTTAATATGGCGATTGCTATTCTGGTATCCATGATCCTTTGTGGAGTCGGTTTTTGTTTATTTAAGTTTACAAAGATGGATTCTTTTATGATCTTTGCAATCTATCTGGTAATTCTCGGACTTGTGACATACAGGATCCGCAGAAGTGCCATTATATATATAAAAAAGAGTATAAGCAATGACTTATATGTTTAGGAGGCATAAAAATGAAAGATAAAAATGCATGGAACAGTTATGACAAGGAAGAACTTGCAAAGCTGGAAAAATTATGTAAATCCTACCGTGAATTCCTGGATACAGGAAAGACGGAGCGGGAATGTGTAAAAGAGATCGTAAAACAGGTAAAGAAAGCCGGATATGAAGATATTCAGGATGTGATCAAAGAAGGAAAGAAGCTGACAAAAGGTTCAAAGGTATATGCGGTATGGATGAATAAGACCGTAGCGCTGTTCAATATCGGTAAGAAGGATATCGAAAAGGGTATGAACATTCTTGGCGCACATATCGATTCCCCACGTATGGATATTAAACAGATTCCATTATACGAGAAAGAGGGATTTGCTTATCTGGATACGCATTATTATGGAGGAATCAAGAAGTATCAGTGGGTAACCTTACCACTTGCTATTCATGGTGTAGTTGCTAAGACAGACGGAGAAGTTGTAGAAGCAAACATTGGGGAAGACAAGAATGATCCGGTATTTTGTGTTACCGATCTGCTGATCCATCTTGCCGGTGCTCAGATGGAAAAAAGGCAAATAAAGTTATCGAGGGAGAAGAACTGGATATTTTATTTGCGAGCAAGCCATTAAAGGGAAAAGAGAAAGAAGCCGTAAAGGAACAGGTGCTTGCACTTCTGAAGAAGAAATATGGAATAAAGGAAGAAGATTTCATTTCAGCAGAGCTTGAGATCGTTCCGGCAGGAAAGGCAAGAAACTGCGGAATTGATGAGAGTATGATCATGGCATACGGACAGGATGACAGGGTATGTGCATATACATCTATGGTTGCGATGCTGGAAGCAGAAGATGTAGAAAAGACGACCTGCTGTCTGTTGACAGATAAAGAGGAGATCGGAAGCGTGGGTGCAACCGGAATGCAGTCTCATTTCTTTGAGAATACAGTTGCTGAGATTATGAATGCGATGGGCTGTTATAATGAACTGGCCCTCAGAAGATGTCTGGCATCCTCCAGAATGTTATCCTCTGACGTATCTGCAGGTTATGATCCAACCTTTGCAAGTGCATTTGACAAGAAGAATGCGGCTATCTTTGGTGAAGGTATGGTATTTAACAAGTTTACAGGAGCAAGAGGCAAATCCGGTTCCAATGATGCAAATGCAGAGTATCTTGCAGCTATTCGTAAGGTAATGGATGATGCCGGAGTATACTATCAGACTGCAGAGCTTGGTAAAGTAGATGTTGGCGGTGGCGGTACGATCGCTTATATTTTATCATTATATGGAATGGAAGTTGTGGACTGTGGTGTGGCCGTATTAAACATGCATGCTCCATGGGAGATCACTTCCAAAGCAGATATTTATGAAACTAAAAAAGGATATGTAGCATTTTTATTAGGTGCATAAGAAAACTATGAAGCAGTTACATTCAAAAATCAGAATGATCATATTAATAGCAGTAGCCGTGATGATACTTTTTTCACCACGGCTTGCTGTGTTTGCACAGGAGAATTTTACATCAGATTACAGTCAGACCAAGTACACAGAAGATGACGGTTTTGAAAGTGGGGAAGCAAACTGCATCAGCCAGTCTGCCAGTGGATACATATGGGTCGGCACGGACAGCGGACTGTACCGTTATGATGGAAGTCAGTTTCGGAAATTTTCACTGGGAGAAGACAGCGACAGCAGTTCCTATATGATCAACAGTATTCTTGCGGCATCGAATGGGGATCTGTATGTAGGAACGGAAAACTATGGCTTATTTATTTACAAAGACGGATGCTTTAATCGTATATCGAATTCAACAGAGGATGAGATTACGACCGTCCGTGGACTGTATGAAGACGAAGAAGGAAAAATATGGCTTGCTACTTCATCCGGTATTTATTATTACGAATCCGGTGAAATGACGCTGGTTGCGGATGATGATGTTGTTGCACCGGATGTAACAGCGATCAGTGGATATCGTTCTTATGTATATGCGATCGTGAATAACGATACGATCGTAAATATCAAGGATGATCAGATCGTAAGCAAGATCAGTAAGATGGAATACACAGAAGAAGATCTGAACAGTCTTTTTGTAGATGAGAATGGGGAACGGTATATTGGTACGGTAGGTCATACAATTATACATCTTACGACGAACAAAGATTTTGAATTATTATCAACAGCGGCACTGAGTGGTATCAATAAGATCCAGCGGATTGATAATAAATTGTGGGTTCTTGCGGATGATGGTGTTGGTTATATCAACAAAAATAAAAAAATGAAGTATGTTACCGGTCTGGAATTTAATGAGTCGATGAGTGACATAATCCAGGATTTTGAAGGGAACTACTGGATGACCTCATATCGAAAAGGACTGATGCTGTTATCCAGAAGCAAATTCCAGAATGGAAGCATGAAATATGGTCTGGATGAGACAATCGTCAACTGCATTACGGAGTATTGCGGAAAGTTATATATCGGTACAGATGATGGCCTGCGGATCATAAATGCAGACGGAACTCTTGACCGTGACTCTGATCTTGTCACAATGTTAAATGGAAAAAGTATCCGTGATTTCTGTGTGGATTCAAAGAATAATCTGTGGATCTGTTCCTACCGAATTTATGGTGTTATCAAGGTGAACAGTAAGGGTAAATACAAATTCTATAATAAGAGTGGCGCGTTGTTGACCAGTAATGCTGTCAACTGTATCATTGAATTAAAGGATGGTAGTATGGCGATCGGAACCGAGAGCGGTATTTCCATATTGAAGGATGAACAGGTAACAGTCAGCTACGGCCGATTTTCCGGTATGGAAAATGCAGATATCATATCCCTGTATCAGGCGGAGGATGGAACCTTATATGCAGGGTCCAATGGTTCCGGTCTTTATACGATAGACATGGAATCTAATCTGAAAAAGATATCTATGTCAGAGGGACTGAATTCGAATGTTGTTTCTTCCATTGTTGGTGGAAGCAATGGTATCTGGATCGGAACAGATAATGGACTTTATTATCAGGAGGGCGTGATCCGTCAGATCAGTGCAGTTGATCCATCGAATTCTGTGGCAAATCTGATACTGGATCAGGCAGGAGACCTCTGGATCTTCGGTTCCCGTGGCATCCAGAAATATTACGAAGGAGATCTGTTGAGCTCGGCAGATCCGAAATGCGAGATATATACGAAAAATGATGGACTGATCTCTGATATTACGGATAATTCAACGAATTATATCAGTGAAGATGGAGTCGTCTATGTTTGTTGTGATACCGGCTTCAGTATGCTGGATCAGAATCAGGTATTTACAAATGAAGTTCCACCGAAGGTACGGATAGCTTCTGTTACGATAGATGATAAAGAGTATGCGTTCTCGGATCTGGATGGTAAGATGACCGTTCCGGGTGATACGAACCGAATCGTGATCAAGTTCTCTGTTCTGAGTTATGTAAATCGTGGGGATATTCAGGTAAAATATTATCTTGATGGATTTGACGATAAAGATCGTGTTGTTTCGGGTACGGATAATCTGGAAGCAGAGTATACAAATCTGGAGGGCGGAAATTATACATTTGTGCTTTCGGCAGAGAATTCTGATGGTGTTGCCTGTGAAGAACCGCTGTCTTTTGTTATTGTAAAACAGTTGAAATTCTGGGAGACTCCATTTTCCAGAGTTCTGATTGTGGTATTGATCATAGCAATCTGCGTGGCAGTGATATTTGTAGCCCGGTATGTGATGCATCTGCTTGGCAAAAAGACGGAGCAGGTAGAAGAACTCAGCAAGAAAAATGAACAGGCAGAGCGTTCTAACCGTGCAAAGAACGATTATGTGAACTATCTGAATCATGAGATCCGTGTACCGTTAAATTCGATCCTTGCGATCAGCGAGATGCTTTTGCGGAATGATGAGGCAAAAACGGAAGAAGAGGTAAAACAGTTATCCACGGTATATGGTTCCAGCTACGAGATCCTTGGTATAATTGATGGAATTTCCAGATTATCGAATTTACAGGATGGAACACTGGAATTGCAGGAGAAGGAATATGCGGTTTCAGATATGATCGAGGAGCTTGCGGTTCAGTTTAAGGAAATGATCAACCGGGATCTGGTTGCCTTAAAGGTAAGCATTGAGGATGATATACCAAATGGTCTGATCGGCGATCGTGATAAGGTGAAGGAGATCCTGATGAATCTGTATCAGAGGGCGGCAAAGACAACCAAAGAAGGTTCGATCAGCATTGAAGTGGATTGGAGAAAGATCGCTCCGGAAGAGTGCGACAGACCGGACAGCATTTATCTGGATATCGTGATATCAGATACCGGAACCGGAGTAAAGGAAGAACGTCTGGACAGTTTCTTTGATCTGGACGATTCTTATGACAGAACTGATATCGGTAATTTTGATATCAGTATCGGACTGGCAATCGCAAGACAGTTGATCGAGAGTATGGGTGGAACCCCGGAGGTTGACAGTACCTATGGAGCAGGAACCACGATACGCTTTTCCATTATACAGCAGGTATTTGATTACAGCTATGTTAATTATAATGTAAGCAAACGACGGGAGCAGGCATTCCGTAATTCGAATTCAAGAATCTGGCTTCCGGATGTCAGGATCCTTCTTGTGGACGATTCTGATGTCAGTATACAGATCCAGAAGGTTATATTTGATTCCTATGAGCTGATCTGTGATACTGCTTCATCCGGATTCGAAGCGATTGACAAGGTTATGGTAACTCCATATGATATGATCTTCATTGATACAGTCATGCCGGTTATGGATGGTGCAGATACCGTCCGTGAGATCCGGAGCCTGGATGGAGAAGAATACAAACGGGTTCCGATCATTGCACTTTCAGAAAACAATATAGACAGCAGCAGAGATGAGATCATAAAGCAGGGCTTCAGTGACGTACTTGTAAAACCATTGGAAATGGATGGAATCGAAGGGATTTTCCGTCTGTTCCTTCCGGAGGACAAGATCAAGGAAAAGACAAGCAATATCAGACAGTATATCAGCGAATCCAGATTTAAGGATGATGTTATATTCTGGAGAACAGTATTGTAGTTGAAAATGCATTGAAGATGATCGGAGGCAATTTTGATACCTTTAACCGTTTTATTGCGGCATTCAAGGAAGACTATGAGCCGGATGTAGATCGTCTGGAAGAATATATTGATGATGATGTCAGACGGTATCGGAATATCATTCATGATATCAAGAGCAGCAGTGGAAATATCGGCGCATACAGCATCGAACGGAAAGCAGCAAATCTGGAGTCGGCGATCAATATAGGAAATATGCAGTATGCAAAGGAAAATACGCATGAATTTGTATCCATGCTGAAGCGTATGTTTAAGGATATCGGACTATATCTGGCGAAGATCAATCCGGTTGAACAGCAGGAAAAGACAGTCAGGGATGCAGTGGATCGTGGACAGCTCAAAGATATGCGTACATTTTTACGGGATGCCGATGTTGGAGCTGTAAAAGAAATACTGGCAGAAATCGACCGATACGAGTATAATGATGCTGATATTGAGTTCTTAAATGCACTGAAGATGACGGTGGATGCCATGGATTATGAAGGGGCAAGTGAGATTATCGATCAGTATCTGAACAGTAAGTAAAATACCATTGTGCCATGCATGGAGCCATGTATGACACAGGGATATGACACATAAAAAGAAAGAAAGAAGGATAAAAACATGAGAGTAGCGATCATTATGGGATCAACAAGTGACCTGCCAAAGGTTGAGCCTGCAATCGGCATTTTAAAGGAGTATGGAGTAGCAGTTGATGTAAGATGTCTGTCTGCACACAGAGCACATGCAGGACTTTCAGAGTTTATTGAAGAAGCAAATAATAATGGAACACAGGTTATCATTACTGCCGCAGGTATGGCAGCAGCACTTCCGGGTGTTGTAGCAAGCCAGACAGTGATCCCGGTTATCGGAGTACCAATTTCCGGTTCTGTATTAGATGGAATGGATGCACTTCTTTCTATCGTTCAGATGCCATCCGGTATCCCTGTAGCAACTGTAGCAATAAACGGAAGCAAGAATGCAGCATATCTGGCACTTCAGATCATAGGAAACAGCAATGCAGAAGTAAGAAAGAAACTTTTGGCAGAGCGTGAGTCCATGGAAGCTGCAGCCATGAAGGCGAATGCAGAGGTAATTGCAAAATATAACTAATTTTTATGTATTATAAAAATGATGATTTCCGATATGGATCTATGATCTGTATGGGAAAAACATAAGAAAAGCAGGAGAAAAAATGATGATAAATTCAGGTTCTCCTGCTTTACTTTTTACCTTGTAAATGGTATTGTAAATGGCGGATGGTATTCGAAAGAAACTATACCTGATTGTACACCACAGATAGAACAGGCGATAGCAGGTGATCATATGAGGATTGGATTTATCGGTGCAGGCAAAGTAGGCTTTACACTTGGAAAGTATCTTGAACAGAAGCTGAATAAAGAAGAGATACAAAAGAACCTTCCGGAGACAGTAACCGTATCCGGATATTACAGCAGACAGGTGGAGAGTGCAAAAGAAGCTGCAGCATTTACCAATACCGAAGCATTTGATGATTTGAAGAAGATCGTTTGCGCAAGTGACGTCCTGATGCTTACCGTTCCGGATGGAAGGATAGAAGCAGTATGGGACAGCATAAAAGCCTTTGATATCAAGGGCAAACTGATCTGTCATTGTAGTGGTGCGATGACATCTAATATTTTTTCAGGTGTAACAGAGGCAGGAGCCTTTGGTTATTCGATTCATCCTATGTATGCAATCAGTTCAACGACAAAATCCTACAGGGAAATGCAGAAATGTTTTTTTACCGTGGAAGGTGCTGAAGAGTGGGGAAATAAACTTTGCCGCTTTATTCGTCTTTTAGGAAATGACTGTGTACTTCTCTCAACAGAAAATAAAACAAAATATCATGCGGCTGCAGTATTTGCCAGCAATCTGGTGAATGGTCTGTATGGATCGGCAGTTTCATTACTGGAAGACTGCGGATTTGAAGAGAAACAGGCAGAGCAGGCACTTGTTCCGTTATTTATGGGAAATGCATCGCATATAGCAGAAGATGGCCCAGTGGCAGGTCTGACCGGACCAATCGAGAGAAATGACACAACGACAGTAAAGAAACATCTGAATGTTCTTGATGCAAATGAGAAACATATTTATATCAGCGTATCAGGAGCTGTACTTGCTTTAGCAGAGCAGAAATATCCCAACCGTGATTATTCTGAGATGAAGAAAATTCTTTCAGGACAGGAATGAGAAATGGGAATACTGCAATGCCGGGAACGATGGCAGGGAAAGCAGTAAGTTATGGCAATGCTGGATTTTGAAATGAACAAAAAATGAAATGATTTCAGAATAGGAGAATAAGACGTATGAAGAACACAACAACATCAATTATGCAGATGAAGAATTCCGGGCATAAGATTTCTATGCTGACAGCGTATGATTATACGACAGCAAGATTATTGGATGAAGCAGGAGTCAACACGATTCTTGTCGGTGATTCCCTCGGAAATGTAATCCTTGGATATGAGGATACGATCTCTGTAACCGTAGAAGACATGATCCATCATAGCGCAGCCGTTGCAAGAGGAGCCAAGAATGCACTGGTTGTAACCGATCTTCCATTTATGTCCTATCAGACCAGTGTATATGACGCAGTCGTAAATGCAGGTCGTCTGATGAAGGAAGGCAGAGCCGGAGCTGTAAAGTTAGAAGGTGGTAAAGAAGTCTGTCCACAGATTAAAGCAATCGTATCAGCAGGAATCCCTGTTGTTGCACATCTGGGACTGACTCCGCAGTCGATCAATACTTTTGGTGGCTTTAAGGTTCAGGGTAAGACAGAAGCAGCAGCTAAGAAGCTGATCGAGGATGCCAAGGCAGTAGAAGAAGCAGGTGCGTTTTTACTGGTGCTGGAGTGTGTCCCTGCAAAGCTTGCAAAGCTTGTAACAGAGAGCATCAACATTCCTACGATCGGAATCGGAGCAGGAGCAGGATGCGACGGACAGGTTCTTGTAATTTACGATATGCTTGGCATGTTCAGTGATTTCAAGCCGAAGTTTGTAAAGCATTTTGCTAATGCAGGAGACGTGATTCGTGAAGCAGTAAAGACTTATATAGCAGAGATTGACGATGGAACATTTCCGGCAGAAGAACACTGCTACAAAATTGATGATGAAGTAATCGATAAATTATACTAAGAGATAGAAGCTGCCTGAACCGGTAAAAACCGGGAGACAGGATCAGGAAAGGACTGGAAATCAGAAATGAAGATTTTAAAAACAGTAGATGAAGTAAGAAGTCAGGTTAAGGCATGGAAGAAAGAAGGCTTAAGTGTTGGACTTGTACCAACAATGGGATATCTCCATGAGGGACATCAGAGTCTGATCAGGAAATCCGTAGAACAGAATGACAGAACCGTTGTATCTGTATTTGTCAATCCGATGCAGTTTGGACCAACAGAGGATCTGGAGAGTTATCCAAGAGATCTTGATGCAGATGCAAAGTTATGCGAGACAACAGGTGCAGATGTGATTTTTCATCCGGAACCGGAAGAAATGTATAAGCCGGGATTTTGTTCTTATGTCAATATGACAGGGCTTCCGGATGCATTATGCGGACTGACTCGTCCGGTACATTTCAAAGGTGTATGTACAGTTGTAAATAAATTGTTCAATATCGTTCAGCCGGATCGTGCTTATTTTGGTCAGAAGGATGCACAGCAGCTTGCGATCATCATGCGTATGGTTACAGATCTGAACATGGATATTGAGATTGTTGGATGTCCGATCATCCGTGAGGCAGATGGTCTTGCCAAGAGTTCCAGAAATATTTATCTGAAGCCGGAAGAACGTCAGGCAGCAGTTGTACTGAGCAAGTCAGTTAAGCTTGGACAGAAAATGATCGAAGATGGTGAGCGAGATGCGAAGAAGATTGTAGCAGCAATGAAAGACCTGATCGGATCAGAGCCACTTGCAGATATTGATTATGTTGAGATGGTGGATATGGATACCATGAAGTCAATCGATATAGTAGAGGGACATGTCCTTTGTGCTATGGCAGTCAGATTTGGCAAGGCAAGATTGATCGATAACTTTATCCTTGATATGAACAAATAACAGCCGGATCAGCATTCGTTCCGGACAGAATGATTTTCAATGATACGATGCAGAATGGAGAAAATGATGTTAAAGAATAAGACCGTTGTTTTAGGTGTAACAGGAAGTATAGCAGCATATAAGATGGCAAATGTTGCCAGTATGCTTGTAAAACTGCATGCAGATGTAAATGTCATCATGACAGAAAATGCGACCAATTTTATCAATCCGATCACATTTGAGACCTTAACAGGAAATAAGTGTCTGGTGGATACCTTTGACCGTAATTTTCAGTTTAACGTAGAACACGTTGCACTTGCAAAACGGGCAGATATCTTTATGGTTGCTCCTGCATCGGCAAATATTATTGGGAAGATTGCAGGCGGCATTGCAGATGATATGTTGAGTACTACGATCATGGCTGCAAAATGTCCGAAACTGATCGCACCTGCAATGAACACGAATATGTTAGAGAATCCGATCGTTCAGGATAACATCAGGAAATTACAGTCTTACGGCTATGAGATCATAGAGTCGGCAAGCGGATACCTTGCCTGTGGAGATACAGGCAAGGGGAAGCTTCCGAATGAACAGTTGTTAGTTGATTATATATTAAAGTATATTGCAGCAGAGAAGGATATGCAGGGAATAAAAGTACTTGTTACCGCAGGTCCTACGATGGAAGCAATCGACCCGGTTCGCTTTATTTCCAATCATTCAACCGGTAAAATGGGATATGCGATCGCCAGACAGGCGATGCTTCGTGGGGCGGATGTGACACTTGTAACAGGAAAGGTAGCGATCACACCGCCAGAATTCGTAACAGTAGTGCCGGTTACCTCTGCACAGGATATGTATGAAGCAGTAACGGCTGCCAGTGCAGATCAGGATATCATTATCAAGGCTGCCGCCGTTGCAGATTACAAACCGGCAGAAGTATCAGATAACAAGATCAAGAAATCGGATGCTGATATGAGCATTCCACTTACAAGAACAAAAGATATTCTTGCATTCCTTGGAATGCAGAGAGAAGAGGCAAGAAAGACAGATGGGGACAGCAGACTTGCCAGACAGATTATATGCGGATTTTCGATGGAGACACAGAATCTGCTGGAGAATTCCAGAAAGAAACTGGAAAAGAAGAAGATCGATATAGTCGCAGCAAATAACTTAAAGACAGCGGGGGCTGGATTTGGAACAGATACCAATGTGCTGACATTGATCACACAGGATGAAGATATTGAATTGCCACAGATGAGTAAAGAGGAGTGTGCAGACAGACTTCTTACCCAGTTAATAAAAATGAGGAAATAATATTAACCTGGAGGCTGGCATTGAGCATAGAAAATAAGAAAAAGCTGCGGGCGTTATGCCTGGTGCTATTTATATTATACAGTATATCCATTGTCTATTTCCTGATATTCAGTGATATGTTTGGAAGGGGACATGGATATGAAGAGATGCGGTACAATCTGACACCGTTTCTCGAGATTAAGCGTTTCGTAAAGTACAGAAGTTATATGACGACCACAAGCGTGATGTTGAATCTGGTTGGAAATGTTCTTGCTTTTGTACCGTTTGGAATGTTGATCCGCTGGGTCAGAGGTAAAAAGACCGGTTTTTTACAGCGACTCTGGCGGCATTTACGTTTTCGTTAAGTATTGAACTGGTACAGCTGATAACAAAACTTGGGGTGTTTGATGTTGATGATATTATCATGAATACCTTTGGCGGCATGCTTGGATATATCATATATTATATTCTGGCACGATTTGACAGAAAAAGGAGAAAAAAGATTGAAAAACAGTGATTTCAGGGTTTCTCCACCCGGAAGTTCAGGAGATACGATCATTTCATATATATTGGGAATTTTGGGCGGAATCTTTATAATACTTTCCGTGATCAAATCCATTATATCAAGAGGTACGGTAGAACGTATCTATGGGGTATTGATGATCAGTGCATTTTTGATGGCATTTACCGGAATTGTATTCGGCGTGATCGGGTATCATGCAGAAGAAGGTGGGGTTACATCTAAGAAAATGGCGGTTTATCTGAATATCATAGTTTTTATTATATCAGGCATCTTTTTTATGAAGGGAATATAAGAGTGTGGATGAGAGACTGAAGAAACAACTGGATTTTATACTGGAGGTTGACAAGAGCAAATTTGTAGTCAGACAGACGTATCTGACAGATGGAATCAGAAAAGAAGATGATGCAGAACATTCCTGGCATATTGCACTTATGGCAATCTTACTGGCGGAATATTCAAATGAACCGGTTGACGTATTAAGAGTGGTTTCCATGCTGCTGGTTCATGATCTGATCGAGATAGATGCAGGTGATACATATGCATATGATAAAAATGCAAATGCAACAAAAAGAGAACGGGAATTAAAGGCTGCTGACCGGATATTTAATATCCTGCCGGAAGATCAGGCGAAGAAGCTTCGTGGACTCTGGGATGAATTTGAGGAGTATCAGACGCCGGAAGCCAAATTTGCACATGTAATGGATAATCTGGCGCCGGTTATGTTAAGTGATGCCGTTGGAGGAAAAAGCTGGAAAGAGCATGGCGTTTTCGAGAACCAGGTGTATGGTAGAAACAAGCGGACACCAGAGGGATCAGAGACGTTATATCAGGTGATTGATGAGGTGTTCCGGAAGAACATTCAACTTGGAAACATAAAGGGAGACAATAAATGACATATTATAAGGATATAACAGCAGAATATGAAGATATCGAAGATCGTTACGAACTGATGGTTGAGCGGATCCGTTCGATCACAAAAGAAGAAACAGTGGACATGCGGTATCGGGATTATTTTGTAAGAACTGGAGAATTTTTACTGCAGTTAGATAAAGTGATCGAAAAGGTAAAAAGTGGGATGTCCATTTCGGAGAGCTGTACAGCGGGAGAATTACAGCAGATAAATGCAGCACTTTATCAGGATGTTATGCCTGAAAATTACGAAACGAGTTATTGCAACTATGAATACACCAGACAGATGTTTGGTGAGAAAATAGCAGAGGACGAGATTGAAGACATAGACAAGCGGGAATATTTATTTGCTGACTATCTGACATTTCTTTGTTATGAATTCCATGGACTGATCGCGGCAGCATTTGAAGGAAGAGTTGTAGACCTTACTGTATGGTTTGAATTGTTTGTGGAGGTATATGGGATCTTTGAGGATTTTCCATCTGTTAAAGCAGTAAAAGATGCCATTTATTATTTTGAACATGATTATGCGGAGTTCTTCATGGATTATCGTGTGCGTGAGAAGATGGATCCGATTCTTTCCTTTGCGACAGATATTGTCATGGAATGTGAAGACGGAGATAACAGCTATTTATATGAATATGGCGAATACATCGGAAAGAATGAATTGGAAACGGAAGCGTTTCTTCGCAGGATGTCATCAGAAAAAGTGGCGTCGATTGCCCGGACTTATACAGAAGGGTTTCGACAGGGCTTTGTAGCGGCCGGAATTGATATGTCAAAAAAGAAGCATGTAAATATCCGGTATTCGATTGGTATGGAGCGCATCGTAAAAGCTGCAATCCTCCAGTTCCGTGATATGGGGCTGGAACCGTTATGCTTCCGTTATGATACCAACCGGATCAATCGGATCAGAATGAACCGGATTGGTTATGTAGGTACTCCGGTAAATAAGCAGATGGATTACGATCATCAGATGGATCAGGCGTTATTCCTTGATCGTAAGCTGATGGAACGAAAGTTAGAGATAATGCGTGGCGCTTATGAGAAATACAGATATGAGGCGTCTGTATATGCAGGACCGGCGTGTATCGAGATCTTTGGTGAGACACCGTTTGAACCGGTAAGCAAGCCGGGACAGCTTACGCTTAGCAAGAAGCAGCAGGAGCTTGGTGTGGAATATACCAATGAACTGTCACAGATCGTGAATGAATATATACCGGGGGATGAGTACAGCTTTACGATCATCGCATATCCAATGCCGGAGATCGGAGATGATTATGAAGAAATATTTGAACAGATCATCCGGATCAACAATCTGGAAAGTGATGTATACCGTCCGGTTCACCAGATGATCATCGATGAGCTGGATCAGGCAGAATGGGTACATGTGATTGGACAGAATGGTAATCAGACTGATATGAAGGTATCGATGCATGTGTTAGAGCGCCCGGAGACAGAGACAAATTTTGAGAACTGTCTGGCGGATGTGAATATTCCTCTTGGCGAGGTTTTTACATCGCCGAAGCTTACCGGAACGCATGGAGTTTTAAATGTGAGTGAGGTCTATCTGAATGATCTGAAATATGTTGATCTCAAGCTGACCTTTGAAGATGGAAAGATCAAAACTTACACCTGTAAGAACTTTGACAGAGAAGAAGATAATGTAAAATTTGTAAAGGATAATCTTTTGGGCGGACGGGATACACTGCCGATCGGAGAGTTTGCGATCGGAACGAATACGACCGCATATGTACTTGCAAATAAATATAACATGGTATATAAATTGCCGATACTGATCGTAGAGAAGATGGGACCGCATTTTGCAGTCGGTGATACCTGCTATAGCTGGAGCGAAGAAAATATCCTTCATAATCCGGACGGCAAGGAAATCGTTGCAAAGGATAATGAGTGCTCGATCCTTCGAAAGACGGATATCAGCAAGGCGTATTTCAACTGCCATACCGATATTACGATACCATATGATGAGATCGGAGGCATTTATTCGGTTCATGCAGATGGAACCAAAGTTGCCATTATCGAAAATGGCAGATTTGTTCTTCCGGGAACAGAGATGTTAAATGAGCCGTTTAAAGAGGCAAAATAAAAAATAAACCATATAAATGAGAGTGGATTCATCATCCTGAACATGGGAGAGAAACTATCATTTATATGGTTTATTTTATTTCACAGCGTTTATCTGTGCTTTTATAAAGAAGTTAGTATTCGTATCGTATTTTATTATTTTAAAACAGACATTCGCTTATATCGTTTATTTGAATACAGTGCGCTGTCTGCCTGGCTTAACAGATCCTCAATCTTGATATTCGGATCGCAGGAAAATTCCGATACACCGACACTCATTTCGATATAATATGGTTTGCCACAGGTTTCATTTAATTCATTGGACAATTCCTGAATCCTTGCCTGTACAGTCTTAGGAAAATCAGGATCATCAATGAAAGCAAAACATACAAACTCATCACCGCCGATTCGACCGACAATGTCACTCGCCCGGAAACTTGTCATCAGGATATTTGCAATATTCTTTAAAGCAAAATCTCCATCGTTGTGTCCGAATTTATCGTTTACGATCTTTAAGCTATCCATGTCTGCAAACAGTAGCATTGCCTTACGTCCATGATTGGCAGGTTTATTGATCAGGTATTCTACTTTTTCCATTAATCCACGTCTGTTATTGACGCCGGTCAGTTCATCGGAGGTAGACAGGTGATTTAACAGCTCATTTTTTTCATGGATCTCATTTAAGGACATTACTAATTGTTCTTTTGTCTGGATCTGTTCTTTTAAAAGTGATAAATATTTAAAAGAAGCCCCAAGATGAAGAGAAGTTGTATAAATGTGTCCAAAGTGATCTACATCTGTATTACATACAAACAGACCATGATGTTGTTCATTTGTAAAAATAGGAACAATAACAGCGGTAAATCTATCTTCAAACCCGGTATATTCATTGTCAAAGATATCGGTAGATGCAATACGACGTGTTTCACCTGATAAAACAGCTGTATGTTTTGGATTGTAAAAAGCTTGAAGATACAAAGTATCCGGCGTTTTCCAGCTTCCGTCCGGTTGAATGGCGACGGGTTCATCATACGCATATAAATAAGATGCTGCAAATCCAAGGTCTTTTAATTTAGCAAGCATAGATGAAAAGGTTTTTGCTGTATCGGTTCCATATGTAAGAGTATCTCTTGTAATATAGATTGAAGACCATGATCCCGTTTTGCTGTCATGTTCCTGTTGGTACAAAGAAGTTGACAAAAACTGTGCGATAGCACTTGTAATATGAGAATTTAGCCGATAGTATTCAGACCGTTTATCCGGATCGTTGATTAATGCTATGATGACACCGGAAAAACAACGGAATGAAAATGCAATATTGGTTACTGAAAAGAAACTTGTGACAGGAGATGACAATAATGACATCAGTTTGTCTACAATCAGATTCTTTGGATATGGTTTTGCCTTTGGTAAAACAGCAATTTCTATTATATCCTTCCAGATGCTGTTGATCTGATCAAGAACAATCGTACCAAAAAAGCTGTTTTTAATGTTGCCTAAAATAGAATCATCACAGTATTCCAGAATATCTGTTACAGTAGAGGAATTGTCAATCGGCATATGTTCGGTATTTTCATGCAGACTGCACCCACATGATAATCGTTTTACAAAGTGGGAATCCAAGACAGAAGAACAGAATTCGCCTGCCTTAATATCCTGAATGATCTTGCCAACGGCACGATAGCCCAATGCAGGGGTGTTCGCGTTTACGGTTGTAAGGGGTGGAACCATAGTTACGGAACCGGGAGAGTTGTCAAAACCGATTACACTGATATCAGCTCCGATTCGGATGTTACGGCTTTTCAATTCCTGATAGCCGCCGATAGCCATCTGATCGTTAGAGAAAATAATTGCATCAGCATCCGGATTATCATCAAGCAGTTTGCCGACAATCTCACGACTGTATTCAGAATAATCACCGTATACGATCATATCTTCGGTGATCGGTATGTTGTGAGCTTTCATTGTAGTTCGGTATACATTCAAACGTTCCAGAGCATCTTCATTTGTCTTTCTTCCGGCAACAAAACAGATATGCTTTCGGTTGTGATGAATAATCAGATGTTCGATGGCATCTCGAAGACCGGCAGTACTGTCGGTCTGTAAACAAGGATAACCTGAAACCTTAGATTCCAGAGTAAGGATCGGAATATCTTTAAAAGTATCCAAAAATGCTTCAATACTTTTTTGTGATATAAAAGATGCGATCGTGCCAACGGACACGATCAGGGCATCCAGATTTTCTTTTTTAGCATAATAAAAAACAGAGTTGTACTGATAATCATAAATTTCGTTTTCAGGATCGTTAAATGAAGCATTTAAAAACATGCCCGGAAAGACGATAAGATTCACGTCTAGCTCTTTCGCTGCGTATTCAGCTCCTTTACATATTTCATTTGCATATTCATTGTCGAGATGACATATGAATAATCCGATGTTTAATCTATTATTTGTCATACAACTACCTCTTGTTAACGAAAAAAACAGTTACTCTGCATATAACGTTATATTACCATAAATGGGAATCATTATCAAATTATATTTGATATTTATATAGTATTTTTCAAAAAAAAGAAACACGCTTTGCTGACAAATAAAATTGTGCCGAACAGAGACCTGTTTTGGGCTGGTATATTTGTGAGAATGGCTTCTTTACAAACAGAAATTAATCCCGTATAATTTATAAGAATCAATTGGCATGAAAATGCACTTTATAATGGATAAAACAGGAGGATTTTACAATGGATTACAAGAATGCCGGCGTTGATATTGAGGCAGGATATAAGTCAGTAGAACTTATGAAGAAGCACATCAAGACAACCATGAGACCAGAGGTATTAGGTGGTATCGGAGGTTTTGCTGGTGCGTTCAGTCTTGCAAAGATCAAAGAGATGAAAGAGCCTGTATTACTGTCTGGAACAGATGGATGCGGTACAAAAGTACAGCTTGCATATATCATGGATAAGCACGATACGATCGGAATCGATGCTGTGGCTATGTGTGTGAATGATATTGCATGTTCTGGTGGAGAACCTCTTTTCTTCCTGGATTATATAGCATGTGGTAAGAATTATCCGGAAAAGATCGCTACGATCGTAAGTGGTGTTGCAGAAGGCTGTAACCAGTCCGGCGCAGCTTTAGTTGGCGGCGAGACAGCAGAGCATCCGGGACTTATGCCGGAGAATGAGTATGACCTTGCAGGATTTGCTGTTGGTGTCGTAGAGAAGGATGAACTTATCACAGGAGAGAATATCAAAGCCGGAGATACATTGATCGGTATCGCTTCAAGCGGTGTACACAGCAATGGTTTTTCACTGGTTCGTAAAGTATTTGAGATGACAAAGGAATCTCTGGATACATATTATGATGAACTTGGAACAACACTTGGCGAAGCACTTCTTGCTCCGACAAGAATTTATGTAAAAGCATTAAAGGCAGTAAAGGATGCCGGTGTAATGATTAAGGGTTGCAGCCATATCACAGGCGGCGGTTTCTATGAGAACATTCCAAGAATGCTTCCGGACGGAGCTCGTGCGCAGGTGAAGAAGGACTCATATGAAGTGCCTGCTATATTCAAGCTCCTTGCAAAGAAGGGCGATATAGATGAGCATATGATGTACAATACATATAACATGGGAGTTGGTATGTGCCTTGCAATAGATCCTACAGATGCAGATAAGACAATAGCAGCTATAGAGAGTGCCGGAGACAAGGCATTTGTTCTCGGTACAGTAGTAGCCGGTGAAAAGGGAGTAGATTTATGCTAAGAATAGCAGTTCTGGTTTCCGGTGGCGGTACGAACTTACAGGCGATCATTGATGCAATCGCAGCAGGAAAGATCACAGACACCGAGATTGCAGCAGTTATCAGTAATAATAGAAATGCCTATGCACTGGAACGTGCAAAACAGGCAGGTATAAAAGATATCGTAGTATCACCAAAGGATTTTGAAACAAGAGATGTATTTAATGAGAACCTGTTGAAGATTTTACAGGAAGTGAATCCGGATCTGATCGTACTTGCGGGATACCTTGTAGTTATTCCGGAGATTGTGATTGATGCATTTGAGAACCGGATTATCAATATCCATCCTTCTCTGATTCCTGCTTTTTGTGGTACAGGCTATTATGGACTCAAGGTTCATGAGGCAGCGTTAAAAAGAGGTGTAAAAGTAGTAGGTGCTACGGTACATTTTGTAGATAAAGGAACCGATACCGGTCCGATCATTATGCAGAAAGCGGTTGCGGTACAAAACGGAGATACTCCGAAGGTGCTTCAGCAGAGAGTCATGGAGCAGGCAGAGTGGAATATTCTACCTGCTGCTATTGATAAGATTGCACATGGAAAGGTTCGGATCGAAGACGGCATAACAGTTGTAGAAGACTGACAGGAGGAAAACAAATGAAGATTTTAGTTGTAGGTGGCGGCGGAAGAGAGCATGCTATTATTACAAGTATTGCAAAGAGCAGTAAAGTAACAAAAATCTATTGTGCACCGGGAAATGCAGGTATTGCAGAATTGGCAGAATGTGTGGATATCGGTGTTATGGAATTTGATAAACTGGTTGATTTCGCAAAGAAGGAAGCAGTTGATCTTGCAGTTGTAGCTCCGGATGACCCGTTGGTTGCCGGTGCAGTTGATGCATTTGAAGCAGCGGGCATCCGTGCATTCGGTCCTCGAGCAAATGCAGCGATCATCGAAGGTTCAAAGGCATTTTCCAAGGATCTTATGAAAAAATACAATATACCTACAGCCGCATATGAGAATTTTACAGATGCAGAATCAGCACTTGCATATCTTGAAACGGCAAGCTTCCCGATCGTATTAAAAGCAGATGGACTGGCACTTGGTAAAGGTGTTCTGATCTGTAAGGATCTGGAAGAAGCAAAAGCCGGTGTAAAAGAGATCATGCTGGATAAGCATTTTGGAAATGCGGGAAATACTATGGTTATCGAGGAATTCATGACAGGACGTGAGGTGTCTGTTCTTGCGTTCTGTGATGGTACAACGATCAAACCTATGACATCCGCACAGGATCATAAGCGTGCACAGGACGGTGATCAAGGATTGAATACCGGTGGAATGGGAACATTTTCACCAAGCCCATTCTATACAGATGAGATCGCAGATTATTGCATGGAGAATATATACAAGCCTACAATGGCAGCCATGAAGGCAGAGAAAAGAGAATTCAAGGGTGTATTATTCTGCGGACTTATGATCACGCCACAGGGCGTAAAGGTACTGGAATATAATGCAAGATTTGGAGATCCGGAGGCGCAGGTTGTTCTTCCTAGAATGAAGAATGATATCATTGATGTATTTGAGGCGTGTATTGACGGAACTCTGGATCAGGTAGAACTTGAATTTGAAGACAACGCTGCTGTATGTGTAGTACTTGCATCTGACGGTTATCCGGTTTCCTATAAGAAAGGATATCCGATCTCAGGTCTAGAGACATTCAAAGACAAGGACGGATACTATGTATTCCATGCCGGAACTAAGTTTGAAGACGGCAAAGTTGTAACAAATGGCGGTCGTGTACTTGGAGTAACAGCTACAGGAAAGGATCTTCATGAAGCCCGTGCAAATGCATACAAGGCAACCGAGTGGATCACATTTGAGAATAAATATATGCGTCATGATATCGGTAAAGCGATTGATGAGTGTTAATTATTATTGAAAGATATACGAAAGAAAAAAGTCTCTGGGGAACATACTAATATATGGGAGCCGGGGACTTTTGTATCATAACAGAAGATAGTAGGCAGAAAATGTCATATACTATGAAAAAAGAGGTGACATAATTTGAAACTTCCGAACAGTGAAAAATTACAGGAAATATTAAAAGAAGCCAAACGGATATCCAAGAAGCTGGGGCAGAACTATATAGGAAGTGAACATCTGTTGATGGCACTTACCTTTGTCAGTGATACGGCACCGTTTGTTGTTTTACAGGAAAATGGAGTAACGATACAGTCGATCATTAATATCTTAAGCCAGATACCATTAGCCGGAGGAACCTTTGGCGCAGAGAAAAGCAAATATACAAAATCCGCAGAGTCGATTCTGGAGCTTGCGGGAAATGAAGCAAAACGTCTGGAAAGTACAGAGGTAGGAAGTGAGCATCTTCTGATTGCCATTTTGAAGCATCTGGATTGTACGGCGGTAAAAATCATACTGTCATTAAAGGCAAATATACAGAAAATATATGTAGACATCATGTCTGCATGTGGAGTGGATGGCAGTACGGCAAAGAAAGAATTTGTAAGTCTGAAAAAGGGAAAGAATAAATCCAAGGCATCGGCAACACCGACGTTGGATCAGTTCTCCAGAGATATGACGATGGATGCCCGTATGGGAAATCTAGATCCGGTTATAGGCAGAGAGAAAGAGATAGAGCGTGTGCTTCAGATTTTAAGCAGACGTATGAAGAACAACCCATGTATGGTTGGAGAACCGGGTGTAGGTAAGACTGCGGTAGCAGAGGGGATTGCTTACCTGATCGCTGCGGGAGATGTGCCGGATACAGTACGGGATAAGCGACTGTTGTCGCTAGATTTATCCAGTATGGTAGCGGGTTCCAAGTACCGTGGAGAATTTGAGGAACGGATCAAGAAGGTGATCGCAGAGGTAAAAAATGCCGGAAACGTCATTCTGTTTGTGGATGAGCTTCATACGATCATCGGAGCCGGTGGAGCAGAGGGAGCAATCGATGCATCTAATATCTTAAAACCATCCTTATCGCGCGGAGAGATCCAGATGATCGGAGCGACGACGCGTGCAGAATACAGAAAATATATAGAAAAGGATGCAGCGTTGGAGCGAAGATTTCAGCCGGTCTATGTGGAAGAGCCGACCAATGAAGAAACAGTAGAGATCTTAAAGGGACTTCGCTCTGCATACGAGGAACATCATCATGTAGAGATCAGTGATCAGGCACTGGAAGCAGCGGTATCATTATCGGTTCGATATATCAGTGACCGTTTCCTGCCGGATAAAGCTATTGATCTGATGGATGAAGCCTGTTCCAGAAAACGTCTGGGATTCGGAAAGAAGGCAAAGAAGACACTGCCATTGGAGCTTGAGATACAGGCGTTTTCCGATGATATTGAGAACCTTTTAGAGGCTGGAGATATTGATGAAGCGGCAGAACTGTTAAAGAAACAGAGAAAGCTGGAAACAAAGCTCGATAAAATGAAGCAGAATAAAAATGCGAAAAGTGTTGTAGTAGATGCAGAGGATATTGCGGATGTTGTATCTGTATGGACGAAGATTCCGGTAAACAAACTGACCGAACAGGAATCCAAACGTCTGGAACGTCTGGAAGAGGAGTTGTATAAGAGAGTTGTCGGTCAGAATGAGGCAGTTGATGCGGTAGCAAGGGCTATCAAGAGAAGCCGTGTAGGCTTAAAAGATCCAAAACGTCCGGTTGGTTCGTTCTTATTCCTTGGGCCTACCGGTGTAGGTAAGACTGAATTGTCGAAAGCTCTTGCAGAAGCAGTATTTGGCAGTGAGGACGCATTGATCCGTGTTGATATGTCGGAGTACATGGAGAAACACAGTGTGTCGAAGCTGATCGGGTCACCTCCGGGCTATGTTGGCTTTGAGGAAGGTGGACAGCTTAGTGAGAAGGTTCGTTCCAATCCATACTCTGTTATATTGTTTGATGAGATAGAAAAGGCACACAGTGATGTGTTTAATATATTATTACAGGTATTGGATGATGGACATATCACAGATTCTCAGGGCAGAAAAGTAGATTTTAAGAACACGATTATTATCATGACATCTAATACAGGCGCACA
Organism: Clostridium sp. AM46-21; assembly: GCF_003480025.1. Taxonomy (NCBI): domain Bacteria; kingdom Bacillati; phylum Bacillota; class Clostridia; order Eubacteriales; family Clostridiaceae; genus Clostridium; species Clostridium sp. AM46-21. Next base: position 2,642 of record NZ_QUIB01000025.1, on the reverse strand, counting down.
GAGGATTATTGATCCGAAGAAGCTTGGATTTGTTACCGCGTCAAATGCAGATACAGAGCACGAAGATATGAAGAAGAATGTTATGGATGAGGTAAAACAGAACTTCAAGCCGGAGTTCTTGAACCGTATTGACGACATTATCGTATTCCGTGCACTGACGGAGGAGGATGTAAGAAATATTTCGAATCTTCTATTAAAAGAATTAAAGCAGCGTGTTGCATCGCAGATGGAGATTCAGTTGAAGTTTGGAGATGCAGTTAAGAAACTGATCTTTGAGAAAGGCTACGATAAGAAATACGGAGCAAGACCGTTGAAACGTGCGATTCAGACGAATATAGAAGATGAGCTTGCAGAAGCAGTCTTAAAAGGTGAGATCAAACGGGGAGATACCGTTCAGGTGACTGTGCGCAACGATAAGGTGAAGTTTGTAGTAAAAAATGAACCTGAAAAGTAGTTGCTTCCAAATCTATAAAATAATTGTGAACTGATTATATTTGGTGTGGCAAAAGCCGGAGCATTATTGTATAATCAGATTATAAAAGTGCCGGGTAAGGCATGAGTATAATGTACAGGAGGATAAAAATGTCAGTAATCAACGATTTAATTAACATAGAGTCCGATTCACTGGATTTCGGAAATTATGAATTAGCAACAAAGACAAAGAAAGATGGTATTGAATATAAAGGTGATATCTATAAGATCAAGACTTTCAATGAGATCACCAAGCTTGAGAAGAATGGTATGTTTGTATATGAATCAGTACCGGGTACAGCAGTACATGGCTTCCGTTCATCAGAAGAAGATGTATCATTTATAGTAGAAGGAACAGAGACCTCATCTATTACACTGGAGCTGGAACCGGAAACAGATTACAAGATTCATATTGATGATATATATGTAGGAAAGAATAAAACAAATCTCGGTGGCAAGTTAAGCATCAGTGTAGATCTTGAGCCGGGCAGAGAAGTAAAGGTAGACGTCAGAAAAGCATTTGACTAGGAGTTTATATGGCAAAAGAAAAACAGATCTTTTTTTGCCGGGAATGTGGATTTGAGTCAGCAAAATGGATGGGACAGTGTCCGGGATGCAGATCCTGGAATACGTTCTGTGAAGAAAAAGTAACGGTAGGCGCCAGAAAACAGTCCGGAGGACGGACTGCTGTGGTGCCTACAAGTATTTTAGAAGTAAAAACGGCTGATGAGACAAGATTTTCCACAGGACTGGAAGAATTGAACAGAGTACTTGGAGGAGGAATCGTAAACGGTTCTCTTGTTTTGGTAGGGGGAGATCCCGGTATCGGTAAGTCGACAATCCTGCTTCAGATGTGCAGAAATCTATCAGCGGACGGTCATAAGATTCTTTATGTTTCAGGTGAGGAATCTTTGTCACAGATCAAGATGCGTGCGGAACGAATTGGTACATTTCAGAAGGATATGCTGCTTTTGTGTGTAAATATCTGGAAGATGTAGAAGAATATGTCAAGAAAGACAAACCGAAGGTTATTGTTATCGACTCGATTCAGACAATAGTAGTAGAGGATATAGCATCGGCGCCGGGAAGCGTATCTCAGGTAAAAGAGGTAACAGCACGTTTGATGCAGATGGCAAAACAGATGGATATAGCGATCTTTATCGTTGGACATGTTACGAAGGAAGGAACGGTAGCAGGTCCGAGAAATCTGGAACATATGGTAGATACGGTGTTGTACTTTGAAGGCGATCGTAATGCAGGTTTCCGTATTCTTCGTGCGGTAAAGAACCGATTTGGCTCAACAAATGAGATTGGTGTATTTGAAATGCTTGAAACCGGCTTGTCAGAGGTGAATAATCCATCAAAGGTTATGCTGGCAGGTAGACCGCTTCAGACATCCGGTTCGGTTGTAGTATGTTCTTTAGAAGGAACCAGACCGATCCTGCTGGAGATCCAGGCACTGGTCTGCCAGACCAGCTTTAATCTGCCGAGACGTACAACAGTTGGTTTGGACTATAATCGTGTGAACCTTCTTCTTGCGGTACTTGAAAAGAGAGCGGGAATGGTGTTATCAGGAAGTGATGCATATGTCAATATAGCCGGTGGTATGCGGCTTGATGATCCGGCAGCAGATCTTGGAATTGTATTTGCACTTGTTTCCAGTTTTCGTAATCGTCCATTGGATGAGAGTATGGTCGTATTCGGTGAAGTAGGACTTTCAGGAGAAGTCCGTGGCGTATCCGCAGCAGAGCAGCGTGTAAGAGAAGCGGTAAAAATGGGATTCCAGACATGTATTATGCCAAAGACAAATGCAGAGCATCTTAAGAGTATAGAGGGCATAAAAGTAGTAGGAGTATCGAATATCAGTCAGGCGTTAGAGTACATATAAGATTGTATTTATTTTAATACAATTTTTGTCAAAAAAAGTGTTGACATCTGACGTCTGATTTAGTATTATATCAACTGTTCGCGGTACGAAACACCAAACGAACAAAGATCACAACTTACATATTTCATGATGATTCTCATCTGGAAAGCATGCAGAACATCAAAAAAGAAATTAAAAAAGTTGTTGACAAAGAACACTGAATGTGATAGCATATAGAAGTTGTCGCTGATGAGTTCGACAACAAAGAACCTTGAAAAATTAACAACATGACAACCCTGAAATT
>NZ_QUIB01000024.1:0-43633 GCF_003480025.1 Clostridium sp. AM46-21 | reverse complement strand
TATATTTTGATATTATCTTCTATGTACGGATGCGGGATGGACTGGCGAAAATGATCATTAATCTGGAAGCCCAGAAGAATGAACCGACAAAGTATTTTATCTTAAATCGGGCAATCTTCTATACGGCAAGACTGGTGTCATCCCAGAAAGAGCGGGAATTTACAGGTTCTGACTATAACGAGATCAAACAGGTGTATTCCATCTGGATCTGTATGAATATGAAAGAGAACAGTCTGAGTCATATTCATATGGTAAAAGATGATTTACTTGGCGAACAGGACTGGAAAGGCAATCTGGATATTCCTAACATCGTGATGATCGGATTGGCAAAGGAGATACCGCCTAAGGAAGAACGATATGAACTGCATCGCTTACTTGGAACGCTATTGTCGCAGACAATGACGGCAGAACAAAAATTGAAGCTGATGAAACAAGAGTATGACATACCAGTAGACAGACACGGTATCAGAGACGAGGTGAAGATCATGTGTAATCTGAGTGAAGGCGTAGAAGAAATGGGATATGCGAAGGGCGAAGCCGCTGGCAAAGCAGCTGGCAGGGCAGAAGGCGAAAAAATAGGCGAAGCACGAGGTAAGGTCATTGGAAGGTCTGAAGGAAGATTAGAAGGAAGATCGGAAGAAAGAGTTGATATTATCCTGAAAATGCATAAGAAAGGCTACACCTTAGAACAGATCATGGATGTAACCGATATGAGCGAATCGGAAATTAAGGCAATTATAGACTAAAGACACAAGCAGGACAGGTAACATGTATATTTTAGTAGAAGTCCAGATATGGCAGAAATGCTGTATCTGGACTTTTATGCTTTTTTATAATAAAACAGTATCTGAGGTTGACATGTAAATATATACATGCATATACCAAAAACGACAAAAATGAGAAAGAAAAGAGGAATAACAGATGAAACAGGTGATGAAACGATTAACGGCATTATTGCTTGTAGGGATAATGGTTATCAGTATGATTCCCGAGCTGACAGTAAAGGCAGCGGGCAATGCGAACATTCAATGTGTGTTCAAATGCGGAGCAAATGTTACAGGGGTTCTGGATATTACGGGTACTCTGACTCTGACCGGTACCGGAAGTACATATGAGGGAGATAGTGGAAAAAACTGGATCAATTCATTCTGGTATGGGGATAAAGATAAGAATGGATTTGAAACATATCAGTACCGAATTAATTGTGTTGTAATTGGGGATGGGATCACATCAATCGGAAACTATTTATTTAGAGCTTGTAGTAGTTTGAATTCTGTAACAATCGGTAAAGATGTCCAGACGATTGGTAAATATGCATTTGAAAATTGCGAGATGTTAACAAGCATTAATATACCGGGTAATGTACAGGTTATTGATGAATATGCATTTTATCGCTCCGGACTTAATGATGTTCGGTTGAATAAAGGACTGCAGTATATTAATAAAGGTGCGTTTGAAAAGACAAAGATTACCGCTGTGACGATACCGGAAAATACAATTAATATAGAAGAGTGTGCGTTTGGAGATACAGTAAAGAATATCACGATCTCAAAAGGTGTATCAGCTATTCAGGCAAATGCTTTTTTGGCAGAAAATGCATATGTTGATGTGTTAGATGATAATGTTGTTCTTTCCAGATACGCATTTGGAAAAGGAACTACATTAAAAGGAAATGCTGCCTCAACTGCAGCAAAATTTGTAAGTGACACCAATAAAACAGCTTCTTATGATGGTTATTATAAATTTGAAGTCAGACCGATCAAGGTTTTCTTCGCAGCAAATGGTGGTACATGTAAACAGCAGAGCATGTCGGCTATTCCTAGTAAATATTATGGTACATTGCCTGCTTCGGCCAGAAAGGGATATACATTTGCAGGTTGGTATACAAGCCCTGCCGGTGGTGTTAAAGTATCCAGACAGAGTAAGGTTGCAAATAAGAATATTACATTATATGCACATTGGACAAAGGTTAAAGTAGCGAAGGCAAAGAAACCTGGCGTTAAGAGTACATCAAAGAAAAAAGCAAAAGTAACGATAAAAAGAGTCAAGAATGCATATGGATATCAGATTTGTTATTCTACTAAGAAAAACATGAGTGGAGCAAAGAAAAAAGTAACAAAGAAATTAACCAAGACATTAACCGGATTAAAATCTAAAAAGAAATACTACGTTAAGGTTCGTGCATTTAAGAAGGATTCTACCGGAAACCGGGTGTATGGAAAATGGAGTGCTGTAAAAGCAGTCAAGATTAAATAATCTGGTATTAGATGTGCAGCGCTTACAGAAAAAAGTAGAGTGTAAGTATAAGGAAGAGCAAAAACTGCCGCCAGTCATTCAACTGGCGGCAGTTTTTGTGTTCTTTCGGAGTGTATTAATTTTTCATATTTGAATGCTGCCGGTCGTATAAGATCATTTCCGTCCATATCGGAAATCACAAAGATCTGCACCCTCAGCGATCGTCTTCGTCCGGGTGAGCTTCATTTGCATCATATCCGCGAGAACATAGTCCATCCGACAGAGATATTTCGCTAGTTCAAAGCATCCTTCATCCCGACAGAGATTACAGATACCGCAGGTATGATAGTCGTAGCCAAGTTCAAAATCATCTTGAGGAGTTCCCTCAATGATATCAACGACCCAGTCATTTTCATATCGGCGCAAATGAGAATCTGCTGACCATTTTAGTCTGCCCGGCATCTTCTTTTTATCAAGATAGCTGTTGGCATTTCCAACCGCTATATGAAACAGCTTGTTGGAAGATAAGCCGTCCTTGTACAGTTCATAGCAGGCTTCCGGTGACAGTGGGGTTTTACGGTTTAAGGCGATAAAATATGCTCCCATGCAATAGGAACTCATAAGTCTGGATTTGCCAATGTCCTTCGCATTTTTCATAATCGATACATATTCCTGCTTTATTGCTTTTTTATTAATATTCAATTTCTGTTTTGCTGCCTGCTTCATACAGGAGCTGTGATAAAAATATCCAAATAATTTCTGTGTAAATCCATATTCCATTTTAAACTGCCTCCATACTAGTCAAATTCCAGTTCGATGATCTGGCATATTTTCTTCCATATAGAGGAATTAATAATGTTTCCTGTACGGTTCCTTTTTCAATCTTAATTTTTTCCATGTTTTGGTTCCTCCTGTTTTTTTATTCCAAGTGCTGCTTCCAGTCCATGAAGCAGAATGTTCATTGCTTCTAAAAATGCCTGTTTGCACTCAGGTGTGATCCCGTTTTTGCAGGAATCATCTGCGATTATTTCACAGACCATCGAGAACTCAGAGGATGAGAGAATATAGACTGTTTTTTCTGATAATTGATTTGATGCAAGTCCTCGTTTGTATAATTCGGAATAATACTGCATTGCAAATCCGGTGCATTGTTCAATGTAGATTTTACGAAAACGGCTCAGGTATGTACCGGAGTCATTTTTTAAGAGCATGTGAAATAACTGCATGTCATCCTCTAACAGCTCAAAGGTGCGGATGGATATCCCGGAATATAAGACCTGAAGTAACTGATCATCTGTCATGGAAGTAAAATCTGCATGCAACATAGATTCGGAAAGCAGCATAAGCTTATTTCCGCTTTCCGCAAAAATTTCTTCAAACATATCTTCTTTGCCGGAAAAGTGTTTATAGATCGCTCCCGGTGTTATGCCTGCTCGCGCTGCGATCTTACGCATGGAGGCTTCCTGATATCCATATTCTAAAAAGATATCTCTGGCACTTGCAAGGATGGCTTCTTTTGTTGCTTTTGTACTTTCTCGAATTGTTCTCACTCCCTGTCTGTTTAAAATGGTAAACACTGTTTACTTTATAGCACAGATCATAAATGAAATCAAGAAAATAATGAATACAAGATTAAAACAATTACTTGCGTTATAGAAGAAAGTTAGGTAAAATAATCTCTGTATGTAAAATGCTAGAAATGAATGATACTATATAGAAGAAAGTAAAGTAGTTGTGAGGGAGATGGACGATGAAATTATCCATTTTGTGTTGTTTAACGGACGACGAAGAATTAAACAAGGCGACCATTGAAGTATTTGAAAAGATGGCGGCATATGGGCTTGGTAAGAATAATAAAGTCCGGATCGGTGAAGAATTTGCAAATGCAGCAGGGGAAGGCAGTATGGCATTTGCAGAAGGAAGTAGTACTGATATTGGCGACAGTGATCTGTCGGCGGATGATATTTCTCAGGAAAAGATCAGCATGGGTGAAAAGAAGAAGCATGCTGAGACTGAGAAAGAAAAAGTAGAAAAGAAATCAGAGACTGTAGTTTCGGATGCACAGATGGCAGAGTATTCGGTTCAGTTTGTGCTGAATACCAGTCAGGTAACAGCAGATAAAGACTGGTATAATAATGTGATCACCAGGATCGGTAATCCTGCATTTACGGTAACAATTGATGATACCGCATATACTGCACCGGCAGAAGCATATCATCAGATGGCAGAGAAAGCAGAGGGAGATTACTGTGCATTTATAGAAGTCGGAGATGTGATTTCAGAGAATCTGGCAGAGATCCTTACAAATGGAATTACGATCTGCCCGGGACATCATGTATATATGATCGCAAAAACATTTGCAAATGCAACGAAAGGCGCATTTCGTAATTTCTTAAAAGTCACAGACAGTAAAAAGGAATTAAAATCATTTTATGTGATTGATCTGAAAAATAAATATGACTGTTATCCATTTACTTTTGCAGGAACAATATTAAAGACAGATATTTTAAAGAAGCGTAATGTGAATGCTTCATTGGGACTGGAAATGGAACGTGATTTCTTCCTGCGTTATTTAGCAGAAGAAATGAAAGTTGTGTATCTTCCGGGTGTGGAATATACAGCATATGAATATGAGGAGCATGATATTACATTTTATCGTGGATTGTATATGCAGGAGTGGTATTTTGATTCTATTACAGAATTCTGGATGCCGTTCTTAACAGAAATGAAAGAAAAATATGGAAGGATACCGGTATTTATCCAGTATAACTTCATGTATTCCATACATGCCAGATTTGAAGGCAACATGGACAACCGGAATAAGCATGTAATCGAGGAAGGCCATGGAGAAGAGTATCTGGAGCTGATAGGCAGGTCACTTGGACTGATCGAAGAGAGTATCATGCTGAATCGGAATAAGATAGCGGCCTGTATCACGGGTGATACGATGAAATGGGTGTATGGTATCTTACGAAATGGACAGGATTATAAGTTCCAGCGATTCTTCCTTGCAGGAAAGATCTATTATGGAATCGGGGATACCCTGTTTAATTCAGTTATGAGCTTAAGCACTAACATTTTATTCATCAATTACAGAGCTGGTAAGCTGGAAATCGATGGAACGGTTCATCCAATCCTGTATTCCATGGCGGACGAGATTTATTTCAAATATAACAATGTCAAATATAAGATCGAATATAACGGACGATATGGTCTGACAAAGGCATTTGGAGCAGCGATCTGTAAGAGACATTCGTTCCATCTGAGTATTCCGGTTGCAAAGAAAAATGAAACAGCAATATCCTGTGAGGCGAAATTCGGAACGCAGATCGAGACGATCACCCTTAGTTTCCCATCCCATTTCAGTCGGGTATGCGGAGCGTTTGCAAACAGCCACTGGTTTTTTGGAGATAACAGAGAGTATATGATGACATCTGAGCGGAGAAGTATGGTCATCCGTAAGGTGAGCAAGTCACAGAAATTTGTAAAAGAGCTTAAGTTACTGAAGGATATGTTTAAGAAGAATAACTGGACAAGAAAGTATGCGATATTCAGAATGCTGTACTTTATCTGTCGTCCATTCATGACCAGAAAGCCGATCTGGATGTATATTGATAAGATTTACAAGGGCGGAGATTCATCCGAGTACCTGTATAAATATGCCAGTGCACAAAACAGCAAGGATATCAAGCATTACTATCTGGTTGATAAGAAGAGTACGGATTATAAGCGTCTGAAGAAAGAGGGCTACAAGCCATTGGTGCGTGATTCCTTAAAGCACAGACTTGTATTCTTATATGCAGATATGATGGTTATATCGAATTCAACGGTTTATGCATTTAATGGATATAAACTAAAAAATTCGGCCTTTATCCGTGACCTTCCGCATTTCCATGTCTGCTGTGTTCAGCATGGTATGTCGATTCAGAAGATTGCGATCGCCCAGAATCGTCTGCGGGATAATCTCAGACTTTACTTCTGCGCATCTAAGTATGAGATCGAGAATCTGTCTCGTCCGGTATATGATTATGTCGGCTATGATGCATTGAAGCTGACAGGCGTTCCTCGTTATGATGGCTTGAAGGATCGGGCGAAGAAGCAGATTATGATCAGTCCGACCTGGAGAATGCAGGCAGCGATGCCGGTTCGTACCAGTGAGAGCGAACAGCGTGATTACAATCCGCTGTTTAAGGAATCAGAATATTTCAAGGTATTCAATGCACTTATTAATGACAAGCGTCTGATCGATGCGGCAGAGAAATATGGATACCGGATCAAATATGTTCTGCATCCGATCGTAAGCTCACAGGTGGATGATTTTGATAAGAATGATTTTGTAGATATCGTTCCGGCAGTTGGAGATATGAGCTATGAAGATATGTTCTGTGAATCCAGTCTGATGGTAACGGATTTCTCTGGTATCCAGTTTGACTTTGCTTATATGAGAAAGCCATTGGTATATCTCCATCACAAAGATATACCACAGCATTATGAGGAGGGTACCTTCCATTATGATACAATGGCATTCGGGGAGATCTGTCATGACAACGATGAACTGATCGATACCTTGATCGAGTATATGCAGAATGATTGTAAGATGAAGCCGGAATATGTAAAACGCGCCGATGACTTCTTCTACTACAGAGATCACAATAACTGCGAGAGAATCTACAAAGAGATGATCGATTATCAGGAGAAATATGTTCTTCCTGAAAGATACTGACCAAATAGAATATACGAAGTGAAAGCAGGCAGCTGTCAATACTATAGGAATATGTGCCCGAAATCAGGGATATGTACTTATATAGTCTGTAGCAGCCTGCTTTTTGTTATGTATATATTTTTATATTAGATGGCTGTATTTATGATTGTGCAGATCAGAGTAAGTGTGATAAGCTATAAATAGGTATTTGCCTGTAGAAATGTGGATTTGGCGGGACACATTGTAGTATGTGGAGAAGCACACAGGATGAGAAATGCCGAATAATCTGTCGGAAAGGATGCTGATTTTTACATGCATCAAGTACGATATATGAATAAGTTAAAAATGAAAGGAAGTATGGTGATTATGAGAAAGTGGAACAGGCTTACAGTTGCTATTGTAGGGTTTGCAATCGGTCTTGGACTGCTTATGACACCTGTCAGAGTGCGGGCACAGGAGGTAACAGAGCTTGCAACACAGGCAGCTATGGAGAATGTGCAGCAGACAGAAGAGGATACAGCCGAGTTAGCTGAGTCAAATGTAGTGAAGCTGGATGCGGATAAGATCGGGAAGCTGTCTTCGTATAATGACATGGTGTATGTACCAGAGAAGAATGGGATGTTTTTTGTACATACGATAGGAGAGGTATATAGCAATTCAAAGCAGTATGAGATCGTCTTTTATGATATGACAAATGGAACATATACAACAGTATATACCAGCAGATATTATATAGAAAAAGCATATATGGATGAAGAGGCCGTTTATTTTGCGACTGCAGACTATAAGAAAAATACGGATGCTTCATCGGATTCATACAGCTATGTCTGTCAGGTGGAGATTGACAGTTATAATTTTAAGACGGGAGCAGAAAAACAGCAGAGCTTTGATACATTTAATGTAAAAGGACGCTGGGCAAATATTTTATCAGCAATCGGCGTAGATGGAGCGGGCAGATATTATATAGCAACCAATGAGGATAAATTATATTTGTTCCGTCCGGATGGTAAGCTATTGAGCCAGAAAAGCGGAGGAGATGATATATATGAATTCCTGGGCTTTGATCAGACAAATGGAAACTTTTACTATATGGGATATGAGAACTGGAGATATTGGGGCTTCAATCACCACATGGCGAGCCTGAAAGCGGGAAAAGTGAATGGTGACAATTCCATCACGATCAAGGGTGAGAATATGATGTATCTGTATCAGTTTGATCTCTTTACACATAAGACGCCGGTCCGGATGCTGAATGGACGATATCTAGCCGCATTATCAACATTTAATGGAGAAATCTGCGCACTGGTGGATTCCAATCAGTATGATATCAATGATGTCACAGAGAGTTCGACCAGTATCAATCTGATCGATAGCAGCGTATCGGTATCACCAATTAATATTGCAAATAAAAAGGCATTAAAGATGGCATTTTATACAGCTGATTCCGACTATGGCGATGGACATGCCGACTTATCCAGCATTGGACCAAGATGTGTATTAAATGGTGCAGGAACTTCCCTAATTGCAAAAACGGATGAGAAAATACTGACAGAATATGATATTGCAACGAACAAAGAAAAGATCCGTATGCAGACTACATATCCTGTATACACGTTTTTTATGGATAAGAATAACAACTGTGTTGTGATAGAAAAAAAGGATAGTAATTATTATCTCGAAATCTTTGACTGGACATATCCGACTAGCTTTCATGTAAATGCACCTGCAAATATGAAGGTTGGAGCATCCGGAATGGTGACCTGCAGTACGAATAGTAGATTTTCACTGGATTATACATATAAAAGCTCGGATCCAAAGGTTGTAAGTGTAGATCAGAAAGGTAATCTGACCGCATGGAAGAAGGGAACAGCAAAGATCACGATCAGTGCATCGCCTATCAATGTACAGAAGACGATCGCGATCAAGGTAACAGATTCAACCTTGTCAAAGAGCAAGACAGCATATAAATCAACCGGAGCAGTTGGATCGGTATCGGCAACGATGCACCGGAGTATCAATTCAGGCTATACATATGGAGATGTCCAGACGGCATATCTGAATGCCAGAGCAGATGGAACCTTTGAACGTATAGAGTACATCCGTGGTGTGGTTGTCCGCGAGGTTTATGATTCTTCCTATCGGTTAAAGAGCCAGAAAAAGATCAAATGTGAGCTTTCATTATTTGGCGGATATTATAGTGGCGAGAAATACAACTATCTGGTATTTGGTCAGTCAAATCCGAAGGAAAGCAAATCGAAAGAGGTCATTCGTGTTGTAAAATATGATAAAAACTGGAAACGGCTGAAAGCGTGTTCCATCAAGGGCGCAAATACATATACACCGTTTGAAGCCGGAGGACTCTCGATGACGGAGACGGCAGGTAAGTTATATATTCATACCTGCCATACGATGTTTAAAAGCAGTGATGGTTATCATCATCAGGCGAACTGCACCTTTGTGGTAAATGAGGACAGCATGAAGCTTGTAGATTCTTACTATGATGTGATGAACCTGTCTGCGGGTTATGTCAGCCATTCCTTTGCACAGCAGATCGCAACCGATGGAACCTATATTTACCGCGCAGATCTGGGTGATGCATATCCGAGAGGAATCGCACTTACAGCAACGGAGGTAAGTAAAAAGGTTGGCGAACCAGCTATGTATGGAACCATTATCTCTATACCGGGATATGCAGGAAATAATTATACTGGTTATACGCTGAATGATCTGAAGCTTGGAGATAATAATTATATTCTGACGGGAACCGGTATTAAAAGTGAAAAGACTTCAGTAAAGAATGTCTACATCAATGCGGGATCCAAGACAAGTTTGCAGAAAGATGCTTCGTGGATCACAAACTATACAGCTAAGGATAAGATTACAGTTATAAATCCAAAGCTTGTGAAGATCAGTGGTTCCCAGTTTCTTCTGTTATGGGAAGAAAAGAATACAAAGAAAAATACATATACGACAAAGATGGTTCTATTAGATGAAGCCGGAAATAAAGCATCAGCAATCTATTCATCATCCCTTGCACTTGCGATGTGTGAGCCGGTTGTAACCAAATCCGGTACGGTTATATGGTATGTAACCAACAATGATTCACCGGTATTTGTAGAGGTCAATCCATACCAGCTGTCGAAGGTTCAGTCAAAGACAAAGAGCGTAACAACCTTCAAAAAAGACAAGACTGATTCATTCGATAATACAGTAAAGTCAGGCTATCGCAAGGGTGATGTTGTGATCAAGAATAAGATGATCTACAAGATTACATCTTCGAAGACCGTTACATTTGGTGGTGTAACATCAAATACAATTACGACACTGACTGTTCCTAAAACTGTAAAGCTCGGTAAAAAGACCTATCAGGTAACGGCGATCGCATCCCGTGCCTTTGTAAACAGAAAGAAGCTGAAAAAAGTAACGATCGGTGCAAATGTATCCAAGATTGGAAAATATGCTTTTTATGGATGCACAAATCTGAAGACCATTACGATCAAGTCAACAAAGTTAACAGCATCGACTGTTGGCTCTAAAGCATTTTCAAAGATCTATACAAAAGCAACGATCAAGATCCCAAAAGCAAAGAAGACGGCATACAAAAAGATCCTTTTAAAGAAGGGTGTAACAAAGAAGATGAAGTTCAAGTAGAAAACACCTGAATTTGTGATGGAAGTGAGCTGTATTGGAGGTGTCAGGCATTCATGTGTCTGGCACCTCTTTTTGCTATATTGCAAAAGAACGTAAGTCTGCAGTATCTGATTTGCCTCATGAATATGAAGATTATGATGTACGTCAGCAATCCAAGAAGTTCCTGGAATAAAAGCACATGATATTGTCCAGAATATGGATATAGGAAAAGGATGGTAGATGTATACATGAAGCGTTCGGCGAAGATATATATGGTGCTGCTTGTCTGGATCGCAGCAGCATTGCAGTTTTTTATAAATGAGAAAATGGATATGGAAGAAGTGTTCGCCAGTATGCAGGAGGCAGATACACAGCTGGAGGTTCATGCTGATATAAGTGTATGGGGCGTATATGAGATGGCAGATTCAGAAAAATCTGAAAATAAAGATTCAAAGGATGTCTGCCCGCGTCTGACTCCGGCGAAGATAAATAATCTTCTTTTGAATACTGCCGAATGCTTTGGGGTATCTGCAGGCGAACTGACTGTTACCGGACGGCATGATTCGATAACAACTTTTCAAAGTAACGGAAATCCGGCATTCTGGAGATTTACTTTTATTGACAATTCAGTTACCGGACAGGGTTATCTGGTCGTTCAGACGGATCGTATAGAGGCAGTCGATCAGATTCATACATTTTTTGATAATCTGAATATCAAGGAGATGGTAAGTGTTGAAGCTGATATTTATGCAGATTCCTTGACGCAGGAGCAGGTGATGACAGCAGCGGTGGCTTCGTATGGATTGACATCGGACACGGTAGTCGTGAGCAGGGAACAGACAGAGAGATCACATACCGGCAGAATACTGGAGCAGATATTACAGGAGCTTCCAGTCACAGGGCTTACGCAGACTCTGGAAGGCTGGTATGGACGGCTGAATTCCAACGTGCATCTGAGCGATCTTGCAGCAAATAAAAATGTCCGGCTTCAGGAGTCGGATTACGGTTCGGTTCATCTTCAATTCGGCGACAAGACGGATCTGGTCAGGTTGTATGCGTCAGTTCTCAGACGATGAAATTTCAGATGTAAAATTTACACAAAACCTAAGAAAAATAACACGAAATATATATTAATTTTCTCCCGGATATGTTAGAATTAGTTGATTTTTGTCTAATGATAAAAATTATAAATAACTTGAAAAGGAGAGTGTATAAATAATTGGAAAACATTATCGAGTTAAAGCATATCACAAAAAATTTTGATGATAACTTTACGGCTGTGGATGACTTTAATCTGGAGGTGCAGCGTGGAGAGTTTGTAACCTTTTTAGGGCCGTCCGGTTGTGGTAAGACGACCACACTTCGAATGATAGCCGGTTTTGAGATGCCGACAGAGGGGGAGATTTTATTAAATGGTAAGGACATCAGTAAGTTGCCGCCAAATAAGCGCCCGATCAATACGGTATTTCAGAGATACGCATTGTTTCCACATTTAAATATTTATGACAATATCGCATTTGGCCTGAAACTGAAAAAGCTTCCAAAGGCTGAGATTGAAAAGAAAGTAAAAAAAGCTCTTGAGATGGTAGATCTTGAAGGGTTTGAAGATAGACGCGTTCAGACATTGTCCGGTGGACAGCAGCAGAGAATTGCAATCGCACGTTCATTGGTAAATGAGCCGGAGATTCTGTTGCTTGATGAGCCGCTCGGTGCGCTGGATCTGAAAATGAGAAAAGAGATGCAGCTCGAATTAAAGGAAATGCACGAGAGACTTGGAATTACCTTTATCTATGTAACCCACGATCAGGAAGAAGCGCTTACAATGTCAGATAAGATCGTTGTAATGTCAGAAGGACGTATCCAGCAGATTGGTACGCCGGAGGATATTTACAATGAGCCGAAGAATGCATTCGTTGCGGACTTTATCGGAGAAAGCAACATTTTTAATGGTATCATGACAGGCAAATTAAAGGTTCGTTTTTGTGGTGCGGAATTCGAATGCCTAGATGATGTAGAGCATGGAACACAGGTGGATGTCGTAGTGCGTCCGGAGGATATCCTGATCGTGTCGCCGGAGCAGGGAGCAGTAAAAGGAACGGTTATCTCTGTGGTATTCAAGGGTGTTCATTATGAGATCACAGTACAGTCCGGTAAAAATGAGATCGTGATACAGTCCACAAAGTCTGCAAAGGTAGGCGATATGGTTGGACTTAACGTAGAGCCGGATGGCATTCATGTTATGCCTGCGGAGAAAGCACTGAACCGCATCGAGACAGGAGTTGACAAATATTATAAGCTGGAATTCTTAGATGGTGAGCTTGAGTGTGATCTGAGTAAGATCGTTCCGTCGTCTCATTATGAGGATGGTGTATTAATGGATGCGTCCGGAGATGTCATCGATCATGAGCGGCTCAAGGTGATCTTAACGATCAAGCCGGATGATATTACGATGAGTGATGATCAGGAGGAAGGTATCATATCCGGTCATATCATTAACCTGATCTATAAAGGAGACCACTACAGCTATGTAGTCCGTACGGAGAATGAGGAAGATTTCATTGTTCACGATGAATATCTCTGGAATATGGATGACTTTGTCAGCCTTGTGATTCCAAAGGATAAGATCCACTTTGAACTTAAGAAATAACCGAAAGCAAAAGGAGACAGAGATGAGTACATTACGTTTTTCCAGAAAACAACTGTGTGTGCCATATGCATTGTTCCTGATATGCTTTGTGGTTGCACCGCTTATAGTCATTATATATTATGCATTTACAAATGGGGAGGGGCAGTTCTCACTGGAGAACCTGACAGGATTCTTCACCAGTCCGAACACGATCGGAACCCTTGCCTACAGCTTTGCGATCGCCTGTGTATCGACTGCAGCAGCTTTGTTGCTGGCGTACCCGATCGCCTATATACTTGCCAGAAGTGAATGGAAGAAAAAGTCGATTATTGTTATGATCTTTGTTCTTCCTATGTGGATCAATTTTACGTTAAGACTGACTGCTTTAAAGGAAGTCCTGACGTTGATCGAGCATAATCTGGCATATTATCCGTTTTTGAATTCCGTGATCGGTATGGTATATGACTTTCTTCCGTTTATGATTCTGCCGATCTATACAACATTGATGAAGTTAGATAACAGTCTGTTAGAAGCAGCAAATGATCTGGGCGCAAGTTCTGTTCAGACATTTTTAAAGGTGACGCTTCCGTTATCTGTTCCGGGTATCATCAGTGGTATCGTGATGGTATTCCTTCCGTCTATGACGAACTATGTTGTATTGGATATGTTGTATAACAGCACTTATGTTATGGGTAGTCTGATAGGCAGCTATTTTGCTGCATACGATTGGCACAATGGATCCATGATCGCACTGGTGCTTCTGTTGATCATATTAATCTTTACTCTCTTTACAAATAAATATGAGGGAGAAGACAACAACAGAGGAGGTGCATTGTTATAATGAAAAAAGGATTTCGGGTTGCTTTTATTATATTGATGTTGGTGATCCTCTATCTGCCGATTCTGATCCTTGCAGTTTATAGTTTTACGGATTCGGCAAATATCGGAACAATACACGGATTTTCCGTTCAGAATTATGTTACATTATTTACCAAGCCTGAGCTTGCAGATATGATCTGGGGTACGGTTCTTCTTGCGGTTGGATCTGCATTGATTGCCACTCTGCTTGGAACATTGGGTGCGATCGGTGCATTTTATTCCAAGAAACTTGCATCGGGGATCGTATCTGCGATGAATCAGGTTCCGGTTGTAAATGCAGATGTTGTAACCGGTTTTTCAATCTGTATCCTGCTGATCGTAGTATTTGGTGTCAGTAAGGAATCCTATGTGCCGCTGGTAGTCGGACATGTCGTGCTGTCTGCACCATTTGTCTATCTGTCAGTTGTACCGAAGCTAAAGCAGATGGATGGAAGCCTGTATGAGGCAGCTATGGATCTGGGTGCATCACCATTTACCGCACTGGTAAAAGTAGTCCTTCCACAGATCCTGCCGGGGGTGATTTCAGGATTTGCACTGGCAATTACCCTGTCATTAGACGATTATTTCATTGCAAGCTATACGAAGCCTGCGACCTTTGATACGATCAGTACTTATGTCGTAAATGCGACGAAAGGATCTCAGACAGAGATCAAGACTGCTTTATGGGCGTTATCAACAGTGATCTTCGTGATCGTTATACTGATCGTTGTTGGTATGAATATGACATCAAAGGCAAAGGCGAGAGCCGGAAAGGCAGGTGGCAGATATGAATAAGAAGAAGTTATTCAAAGGATTTGCCGGCTTCTGTGCCGGACTTATGATGCTTACACCTGCGGCTTATCTGGTACATGCGGAGGCAGATAATAATGTGCAGGATCAGACAGAAGCATCTGCCATATCAGATAATACAGGAAGTGATGCAGCAAAGACAGATGCTGCCGATGTACAGAAGTCGGATGATACGATCGTGCTTCGAGTATCCAACTGGGAAGAATATATCGACCTTGGAGAATGGGATGAGGACGAAGTAATCGACCTGGAAGATGGAACCGAGATCTTCGGTGAGAATTCCATGGTGACGGATTTTGAGAACTGGTACTATGAGACATATGGTCAGAAGGTAAAGGTGGAATATTCCTGTTTTGGAACAAATGAAGACCTTTATAACATGCTTACCCTTGGTGATAAATACGATCTGGTCTGTCCATCCGACTACATGATCATGAAGTTGATGGCAGAAGAAAAAGTAGTTCCGTTTTCGAATTCGTTTTATGACACGAGTATAGAGGAAAATTATTATGCAAAGGGAGTATCTCCATATATCAGACAGACCTTTGATGAAAATGAGATCAATGGTGAGAGCTGGAGCAAATATGCAGCCGGATATATGTGGGGTGTAACCGGTATCTTATATAATCCGGAGAAGATAACAGAGGAAGAAGCAGGTACATGGAATATCCTGGATAATCCGAAGTTTGCACGTCAGGTTACGATCAAGGATAATGTGCGTGATTCTTATTTTGCGGCACTTGGCATTTTGAAGCAGGACGAATTGACATCAGAGGAATTCATAAATGCAGATACTTATCATGAGGATCTGCTTCGGGTAATGAATGATGTCAGCCCGGAAACGATACAGGAAGTGCAGGATCTGCTTCAGGATATGAAGGACAATGTATATTCCTTTGAGACAGACAGTGGTAAGGCAGATATGGTATCCGGTAAGGTGCTTGCAAATTATCAGTGGTCCGGTGATGCGGTTTATGCGATGGATCAGGCAGAAGAAGATGATCTTTATCTTGATTTCGCCGTGCCGAAGGAATCTACCAATCTCTGGTTTGATGGCTGGGTGATGTTAAAGGATGGTATCGATGAAGATGCCAGAAAACAACAGGTAGCAGAAAGCTTTGTGAACTTTCTTTCAAGACCGGACAATGCAGTCAGAAATATGTACTACATCGGATATACTTCTGTTATTGCAGGAGGCGAAGATGATAATACAGTATTTGATTATCTGAACTGGAATTATGGTGCGGAAGATGGAGAAGAAGATACAACAGAATATCCGCTTGGTTATTTCTTCAGTGGTGATAATTCGGATCCTGATTACATCATAACAGCTCCGGAGGAGCAGACAAGACGTCAGCTCTATGCCCAGTATCCGGACGAAGCGGCGATCGAGCGAAGTGCGATCATGCAGTACTTCGATGCAGATGCCAGCAAACGGATCAATCAGATGTGGATCAATGTCCGTTGCTATAACATTAAGGATGTAACGCCGCAGGTGTGGGCGATCGTGGTGATACTGATTCTTGCGGCAGCAGGGCTGATCGTACATTATAAGCGTTCTCATTACCACAGCTAAGTGGTGTGATTTCGGCGATCAGCTGGGAGTTTATAGAATAAAAAAGAGGAATCCTTTATGTTCCAACCATACAATCGTCAGATTTTATGTCTGGCTTTTGTAGGTGGAACAAGAAGGGTTCCTCTTTTTTGTGGGGATTACCAGGTCAATGAAAATTCAACCAGCTCCGGTGTTTCCGGTTTGCCGATCAGCGGTTCCTTTCTGTCCAGAGCAGATAAGAAAGCCATTTCATCATCCGTCAGTGGCTGCTAGTTTTACGTGCTATTCCGGTCAGACTGATACCGGATGACACGAACCCGAAGAAATGGATGAATGAAAGCCGTCCAAAGCATGAATAATAAGATGAAATAATTTTTTCAGTGATATTTGAGGGATTTTGAAATTATAATAGATTTAAATGGTATTAATAAATAAAAAATGTTATTATAACTACATAATATATGAATAAAAATAATCAGGAACAGGAGGAAAATTTTATGACAAGACAGGAAGTTTTAATGACCTTTGCACAGGGTGCTAAAAAAATATTGGAAAATAATTTATCTAAGCTTATTGTCTATGGTTCTTATGCTCGTGGTGATTATAAGGAAAATTCAGATATTGATGTTATGATATTAACCCCCTTTTCAAAAGAAGAAATAGAACAAGTCGAGAACAAAATTTTTGATCTTGCTTTTGAATTAGAACTGGAATCAGGCATTATGATTAATCCAGTTCTGGAAAATGAGGAACATTATAAATATTGGTTGGGGCGTTGCCATTCTTTGATAATGTAGAGAAGGAGGGGATAGTAATTGGATGAGAGACAAAAGAATTTAAGTAATTATCGAATTGCCGAAGCTGAAGATAGTTTAAAAGTAGCAGCACATTGTTTAAAAGAGGGTTTGTATAAGGATTCGATTAATCGTTCTTACTATGCTGCATTTTATGCAGTAAAAGCTATATTGGCGTTGAGTACAGTTGATTTTAAGCGTCATAAAGATGTTATGGGATACTTTAATAAAGAATATGTGGCTAAAGAAATATTTCCGCGTGAAATTGGAAGAAAGCTTGGAACGTTACAAAGAGTACGTGAAAAAAGTGATTATGATGATTTCTATATTGCGTCACGAGAAAAAGCGGAAGAACAGTTTCAGACAGCGGAGCTGGTTATTGGGGAGGTAAAAAAATATTTGGATAAGTAATAAATAATGGATAAAAGGGACTGTGCAGCAGTCCCTTTATTTTGAATAGTAGTACGAATAAGAAAGATAAAAAATAATTGTTAGAGTGAGCATTTATAATAGTTATTTTATCAAACTTTCATGAGTAAAAAATGAAAAATTATGATAGTAAAATATCTTCTTTTATAGTACTAATTATTTGGAATTTTTTTTCGCGAATTAAATATGTACGTTGCTCATGTGTTTTGTTAATTAAGGCATCTTTTAGTAGTGAACGATATAATTCATTATTATCCAAATAATCATCTTCATAGGTATCATCTTCTGCAAGTTGCATACGTATAAATTCTCTTTTGACGGAATGCATTTCAGTTTTTGTGAGTTTTATTGTATCTTCATTAAAAAATGTATGTGCATCTAAGATAAATATACGTGTTATATCCTTTGCATTATATAAGGCTATACCGGTACTGCGCATATTAAATTTTCGTATTTCTTTTTGAATTGTTTTACATAAATCATATTTGTAAGAATCGGCATAACCTATTTGGATGACTTTTTGTTCATCTAGTGCTAGGATAAAAATACCAAGTTTCTTTTGACATTCACTGAGATTGTAGATTTCTTTAAAATTATATTGTTCTGTTATTCTCGTTAATTCGGTATTGTATGTAGGAAAGTCTTTTTGACTTCTGTCATTAATTAAAGATTCAATATATTCTTTCCATGCGTGATATCCATTGAAGGTATTGTAATGTTCATTGTCTTTTAAATAGTTTGTAATATGGAAATATCTTATTTGCAAACACATATATGCTTTTATATTAAAATTGGGTGAACCATAAGAACCAAATTTTCGTCCAAAATGCTCGAAAGTTGCATATGTAGGAATATAATTTCCGAATTCTGTGGGAACAAAATAAAAATTATTTATGTCTATATCTTTAATTATATCAGAAGGAGTACCTTCTCGTTCGTTGTAAAAAGTACCATCTTTATAATATAAATTAATTTTCATGATATCATCTTTTGAAAGGGCTGATTCTATCAATGTTAGATTTGGGTTAAGAGAAGTGGTAGCCATATATAGTTTATCCTTTCTGAAAATATTTTTATTTTGTATGCGTATAAAAAAGAAGCCTGGGAGAAATTTCTCCCAGACTTCTTTTTTGAATAGTTCTATTATAATTCAGAATAACCATAGCTGTTAACAATGGCTTCAATGCGGTTTCCGGCCTGACACATTGGACACTGATCATGAGGATAGGTCTTGTAATCAGGAAGATCCTTTTCGGTAAACAGTGCATGTACCGGATAGCCGTCAACCTCTGTTGCAACAGAGAAGATTGCTGAGATACCTGCGATAGAACCACCGTAGTATTTGATACACTCCAGACTCTTTTTGATCGTTTTACCGGTTGTAGCAGATGCGATCAGAAGAAGCACATGCTTGCCTTCGATCATTGGCTGGAGGTTGTCACGGAAGATCAACTGGCCGGAGCTGTGAACCTCAGGTGTAACAACGTAGATGGATTTGTGCTGGTTCATGGAAGTGATACCGTTCTGACTTAAGGTTTCTGCCAGATAAGCACCGATCACTTCAGTTCCGTCCATGCAGACGATCGTGTCAACAATGGTTGATGCCATATATTCGGTTCCCATGGATTTGGCAGCGGCAGCAGCATAGTGCCTCTGACCTTCAAGGTTGTCATATCGATATACTGGTTGATATGAGAATGGTTTGTAGCAAAGTGACCGTTCATCACTTTGATATATAACTGATTATTGTAAGAAGATGTTAATTTCATTGGTTCATGTTTCATATGTATGTACCACCCTTTCATTTAAATAACATATATAATTTATTATACAACCTCTAAAATAGTGTTAACGACCAGATCATTCTGTTCCGGATTCATGAAGCAGAAGCGGATATAAGAATTATCCAATCCTGTGATGTCGGCACAGCTTCTGATATACAATCCCTTACTCTGGCAATGTTCCACAACTGTCTGAGCAGTAATATCGGTCTTTAATAATTTAACCAGAATAAAATTTGCATCCGGCTTATAGAGCTTAATCGTCTTGCGGCTTGCCAGTGCAGAATAGACGAGATTCCGTTCCGTCTTCATCAGTGTCTGGGTCTTACTTATGTAGGAAGCATCCTTGAACATATCAATGCCGGCTGCCTCGGCAAGTGCGTTGATCGCATAAGGAAAACCGGTGATTGACATTGTCTTTTTAAAAACCGGATTAGATGTGATCGCATAGGCTAATCGAAGACCGGGTACTGCAAAGAATTTACTTGTGTTTCTGAGAACGTAGAGATTGTCATATTCCTTAACCAGCGGAATAGCGGTGCAATCATCCTTATCCTGAACGAAATCCATATACTCCTCATCAACGACCAGTGCAATATCATTTCCTGCGCAGATCTTTGCAATGAATTCCAGAGATTCGCGGTCGATAACCTGTGACGTTGTTCCATTTGGATTCGAGATAAATGCCATATCAATGGACTCATTTAACGTAGAGATGAAATCCGCAATATCCAGTTCATAATTTTCCTCTTCGGATAACTGATAATATGTGATATCACAGCCGTTCATTTTTAGGAGCTTCTCATAATTTTGTGCTCCCGGTGAAAGAAGGACAGCATGTTTTGGACTGTTGAATTCGATCAGGAGTTTGATAAATTCATATGAGCAGCTTCCGACAATGATATCGTCCGGATCCGCACCAGAATAGCCTGCAATACTGTCTTTTAATCTTGTATATGAGCCATCCGGGTAACGCTTCAGATCTTCGATACTGTTAAGAATGACATTTTTGACAGAATCCGGAACCCCGAGCGGATTCATGTTCAGGTCAAATCTTACAGATTCATTCTGGGAGAGCAGATTGCTCCCAGAATGATGTGACGTACTTTTTCCCATAAAAAATTCCTCTTTTTCCATATATAATGTTTCAAAAAACTATTTATTTTGCTATAATCAAAATATATGTTTTTATATAATTATACCGATTCGGGGATTTAATTACAAGAAAAATACATGAGTTTTAATAAAATGATTACGAAAGCAAGGAGAACCAGATGAAAGGGATCGTAGAACAGTACGCCAGAGGAGAATTCAATGTAGAAAGACCGGATATTGATATTTCCATTGCAAAGTTGGAACTGGCTGTGGAAGCCGGCTCCATATTTCAGGGAACCTTTAAGGTGGTGTCAAAGAATGATGTACCGATCAAATTGATGGTATATGACAGCAGATACCTGTTCGATTTCAAGAGTCATACATTTGTAGGCAGACGGAATACGGTTGCCTTTTCTTTTGATGCCCGCGGAATCGAAGAAGGCAAGAGCTTTAAAGGACATATCAACATCATAACGGATGGTGGAGAATATAAGATCCCGTACAGCGTAGAGGTTGTTCCGCCTTATGTTCTGGTAGAAGACAAACGGATCGAGGACCTGTTCCAGTTCGCGACCTTCGCAGAGGAGCACTGGGATGTAGCAGTTCAGATCTTTGACAGCCCGGAATTCGTGCGTACCTTTTTAGGGGATGACGCGATCATTAAGGGAGTCTATGAGAGCCTGAAGAAATCGTTATCCATCAATCAGGCAATGGAAGAATTCCTTGTATATACCCATAAGAAACGTGTGCTTACACTGACAGCAAAGCAGCGTGAGCTGTTGATCGAGATGCCGGATGAGCTGGTTCGTGCAACGATCTCCGTAAATAAGAACACCTGGGGTTATACCCATACCTATATTACATCAGACAGCGATTTCCTGATCCCGGAAGCAACCCGGATCACAGGTCAGGATTTCACTGGAAATAATTATGAGCTGAACTTCCTGATCGATCCGACGAAGATCCCGGAAGGGGTATCGGCAGGTTATATCCATTTTAATAATACCCTGCAGAATATCAGTGTAAAGGTCAGCATCAAGAAGCCGGAGGTTCAGAGAACCGAGCCGAAGAATCGTCATGTGAATTTCATGATCAAGAAAGGTCATGAGGCACTGGCAAAAGCATACATTGATTTCCGTACGGATAAGATGGCACTTGCTGATTACACGAAACGTTCGACAGAGGCACTGGAAACACTGGTCAAATACAGACCGGAGGATAACATCTATCGGCTGGGACTGCTTCATATGAAGCTGTTAGAGGGCAAGACAGAATATGTAAAACAGGAATTTGTCCGTATCGATGCAGATGCCGATCTGAACGAGGCAGGCAGCATGGAGAAGTGTTATTACAGTTATCTGAAATCACTTCTGACAAAGGATAAGGACATGATCGACAGCACGGCAAGACTTGTCCGCGGACGACTGGAACAGGAGAAGGACAAGCTGTTTTATTTCTGGCTGCTGTTATTTGTGGATTACAGTTATACAGAGGATAAATGGAACCTTTATGAGGATATCCGGAAATTATATAATGAGGGTGTAAACAGCCCGGTTATTTACTTTGAAATATGTGATATGTTCAATAAGCAGCCGCTTATGATGAAACGGATCGCACCGCTTGAGATCTCAGCTATCCGCTGGGGTATGCGGCATGAATTTGTATCCGAAGATGTCATTATGGAATTCGTAAAGACGGCTGCAAGAATGAAGCTCTTTGATATTCACGCATTCAAGATGCTGGAGAATATCTATGCAGCAAAGCATGACCGTATGACACTGGATACGATATGTGAAATTCTTCTCAGATTTAAAAAATGTGATAAAGAGTATCATGTATATTATCAGGATGCGGCAAATGCAGGAATTAAATATGTTGGTTTGTATGAGGGCTTCTTAAAGAGCATGGATAAGAAGACGTATCAGCCGATACCAGAATCCATTCTCCGTTATTTCAATTACAAGAATACGTTAGATGATGAAGAGCTGGCATATCTCTATGCAAATGTCATAATGAATAAGGCACAGAATATGAATGTGTTCCATGAGTATATTCCGGCAATCGAGAACTTCATGGAGAAGAAGATCATTGACGGAGAAGTGAGTGATGATCTGACGGTTATCTATGAAGAATTTCTGGAGCCGGAGAGTGTGAAACCGGAATTTGCATCAAAGTTAATTAATATCATATTCAAGCAGAAGCTGACCTGTCGGAATAAGAATATTGTATCAGTGGTTGTAACACATGAGGAACTGGAAAAGAGTGAACAGGTGGATGTGATTGACGGAGAAGCTTATGTAGAGATCGTGTCAGAATCCGCTATCATTACATTACTTGACAGTCGGGGCTGCAGATATATCAATACGGTACCATACCGGCTTGAGCCGGTTGTTGGAGAAGAAAATTATCTGGATATCTGTAAAGAGTATAATCCGAAGGATTACCGCCTGTTATTATTTGAGTATAACGATATAGACAGCTTCTCATATAAGGATGCATCCGAGATCAATCTGGCGCGTGATATCTCTAACTGTCCGAATATCAGTTATCTGATTCGGCAGAGAGCACTCCGCCATATGGTTGAGTATTATCATGAGAATTATGATGCGGACATTTTATATAAATATCTGTCGCGAATTGATCTGGATTATGTGGAAGTGGAGGACGCTTCCCGGATCATTACATATTACATTTCTTTACGGATGTATGAGCAGGCATTTAATGGAATCCATCGGTTTGGATATGTAGATGTGGATGTGGATGAACTGATACGGATCGCGGAATTCGGAATATCCGATAAGCGCTATGATGATGATCGGACGTTATTATCCATCTGTGTATATCTGTACCGGAGGGGGTATGCGACACAGAAGGTTCTGGCATTCCTGATCAATAACTATAATGGTTCGTTAGAGGAAATGGCAGAGCTGTTTAAGGCAGTTAACACAAATTATCGTGATATTGATATGCTTGCAGAGAATATCTTGGCACAGATGATGTTTGCGGATGCTTATACAGAGGCAATCTTTGATATCTTTGCGCTTTATTACGCAGGCAGAAGCAGGGGCATGGTAGTCAAGGCATTTTTACGGTTCTGTGCATACCAGTATATTATCAAGGATCTGAAGATCCTGCGGATATCATGGAATGTCTGTATAAAGAGGTGGCGAAGAAGAACATTACAGATGAGATTTCAGAGATGGCGCTGCTCTCTTATTTTGCAGGCTGCGGTGGACGGTTCTCGGCAGAACAGAAGGAATGGATCCGGAATACAGTTCGTCATTTTATAGACAGCAGTAAGATCCTGCCGCTCTTTAAAGAATTTGCATCCTTTGTAACGTTGCCGGATGATATGAAGTTTAAGACCTATCTGATCTTTAAGGGTGAGAGCGGCAGACAGATCTGGGTAAGCTACAGCTTCGGACAGGAAAGCAACAGTATGGCACATTACAAATCGGAGCGAATGAATGAGATCATACCGGGAATTTATATCAAGGAATTTGTTGTGTTCCACGGAGAGACGCTGTTATATTCCATTGATGGTGCGGAGAGCGGTAATTCATCCATCGTTGAGAGTGATATTTTAAAGAATACAACATGTCATAAGAAGAACAGTAATCGATTTGAGCTGATCAACAGTATGCTGATCAGTCAGGAGACAAGAAATGATCAGGAGCTGATCCAGGCGATGGATACCTATCTGAATAACACACATTTCTTTGAGGAGAATCTGATATTGTTATAAGACAGCAGAAACAGGAGGAGATAACATGACGGAACATCCATTATATCTGGGATTGGATCTGAGTCCGGAGTATACACAGTTAAGTTATTATAAGCTGGATGAAGGAGTACCGGAATCAATCTGTCACAGTGATTCCAAAGATACATATCTGCTTCCAAATATTATGTTTTATACAGATAAATATAAAGACGGAACCGGAGCAAAGGATGAATCCGGTTGGAGTGTCGGAGCGGTGGCTGCAGGGAAACGGTTCAAGGAAGATGGCGTGATGGTTGATCGTATTTACCAGAAGACGATCATCAACGAGGACACGGAGATCTATGGAACAAGTTATAAAGCAAAAGACCTTCTGGTCAAAATGCTGCTGCTTCATATCCGGGAATTTACAAAACAGTTTGAAAGCTATGAGATCAGGCGGCTGGTAGTAACGATCGCAGATGCCGATATTCATATCATTAAGGCAGTGCAGGAGTTACAGAGAGCGCTTCATTTAAGTGATGAACAGTTTGAGATCACAAGCCATATAGACAGTGGAATTTATTACATCTTTAATCAGCCGGAGTCGTTAAGAAATAACAGTGTGGTGTTGTTTGATTTTAACAGCAGCGGGCTTGATTATTACAGATTCGATATTACGCATAACAAATCACCGGAGATTGTGGATGTATTTCATCAAAACCTGAAAGACCGCTTGACATTTTCAGCGTTTAAGAAGGATGATGAGGAGCTGGATGAGCAGTTCGCAGCAATCTGTCAGGAGCTTCTGGCAGAGACTTATGTGTCCTCGGTGTTCCTGACCGGAATTGGCTTTGCGGATAACTGGCTGAAGGAGTCGGCGACGATCCTCTGTCAGGGAAGACGGGTATTTGTCGGTCAAAATATCTATACAAAGGGAGCCTGCTACCGGGCATTTGGCGATCGGCACAGCAAGGTGCTTGATCGTTATCTGATCCGGTCGGAATATACAGTTGGCTTTGATATAGGTATCAGTTTAAATGATGACAGCAAGACATTTGTGCCGATCACCAGAGGAGGACAGGAATGGTTCCACACAAAGGGAAAATTATATATCTTTCCGGACGAATCAAATCAGGTGGAGCTGATCTATCGCAACATATTGACAGGAGATTATGATAAGGAGCATATCGAGATCCACGGACTGCCGAAGCGTCCGCCGAAGACGACCAAGATCTCACTGGAAGCGGAATTCTACAGTGCGGAAAAGGGAGCGGTTGTTATCAGGGATGAAGGATTTGGAACGATGTTCCCGACCACAAATAAGATATATAGGAAGGAATTTGACCTGAAATGGGAAAAATAATTGTATGTAATACAAAAACTGCACAGAATCCATATACGTTCCTGAATACCAAGGTATCTGTATATTCCTACGAGGAATTGTGTTACTACCTGTATAATAATATGGTGCTGGTTGGGGAAGAAGATGTGACGGCGAGATTGTCGGCATGGATCAGGAGAGAGCTTGCTCTCACAGAACTTGCAGACAAGATTGATACATTACTTGACAAGCATGCATTTGTTCAGGATATCATGGTGGAGATTCTTGTGTATGGCGGATATTACAGCAGTGAAGAAGTACGGCAGTTTATGGCGGAATGTCAGAAGCTTCGTACGTTAAAATCATACGAAGTCGAGAAGCTGCGGGCGGATGGATATCTGCGGTACAAGCATTATATAAAAGCGGGTGCGATCTATGATGAGGTTATCTGCTATCTGGAAAAAGAAAAACAGGAGGATGAATTCCTCGGAAATGTATATCATAATAAAGCAGTTGCTCTGGCCGGAAATCTTCAGCTTGATGAAGCAAAGAGCTATTTTATTAAGGCATATTCGTTAAATAAGAATGAGGAATCCCTAATCGAATATTTCTGTGTGCTGGCAGTTACAGTGGATACTGCGACACTTGAAAAAGAGATTAAGAAACGAGGACTTCCTGCGAACTTTTTAGAGGATCTGATGAGTGAAGTCGGAGATTCTAAAGAAGATGTGCGGGAGCTTCCAATCTACAATAAAGTCCAGAAAGCGGTTTATAACCGGCTGCATGGGCATATTGAAGATTATGACAGACGGATGGATACGATCCTGTCAGAATTAAAAGACGAATTCCGGGATCAGCTTGTCTGATAAATGAAAGGTAAGGTTGTGTATGGAGTATGATGTGATTATTATCGGTGCAGGACCGGGAGGAATCTTTGCGGCATATGAACTGATGAAGAAGAAACCGGAGTGTAAGATCGCTGTATTCGAAGAAGGATATACTTTAAAAAAGAGAAAATGTCCGATTGATGGCGATAAGATCAAGAATTGTATTAACTGTAAGCATTGCTCGATCATGTGTGGATTTGGCGGAGCAGGTGCATTCTCAGATGGAAAATACAATATCACAAATGATTTTGGTGGAACACTGTATGAATATATCGGTAAGCAGAAAGCTGTTGACCTGATGAAGTATGTAGATGAGATTAACATGGAAAATGGTGGCGATGGAACAAAGCTTTATTCAACCGCCGGAACGAAGTTCAAGAAGCTCTGTCTTCAGAACAAGCTGAAGCTTTTAGATGCGTCGGTTCGCCATCTGGGAACTGATATCAACTATGTTGTTCTTCAGAATCTGTATGATCAGATGAAGGATCATATGGACTTTTATTTTGATACACCGGTTGATACAGTACAGGTCATTGATGGTGGTTATCGTATCATCTGTGATAAGGGTGAATTCGACTGTGAGAAATGTATTGTATCCGTTGGACGAAGCGGAAGCAAATGGATGGAAAAGGTATGTAAGGAGCTTGAGATCCCTACAAAATCCAACCGTGTCGATATCGGAGTCCGTGTGGAGCTTCCGGCAGTTATTTTCTCACATCTGACGGATGAATTATATGAAAGCAAGATTGTATATCGTACAGAGAAATTCGAAGATAATGTCAGAACCTTCTGTATGAATCCAAATGGAATTGTGGTAAATGAGAATACGAATGGGATCATCACTGTAAACGGACATAGCTATGAAGGTGATGAGAAGAAGACAGAGAATACAAACTTTGCACTTCTGGTTTCCAAGCATTTCTCAGAGCCATTTAAGGACAGTAACGGATATGGTGAAAGTATCGCAAGATTATCAAACATGCTGGGCGGTGGTGTCATTGTACAGCGGTTTGGCGATCTGGTCCGTGGAAGAAGAAGTACCGTGAAGCGTATTGAAGAAGGGCTGGTAACACCGACCTTAACGGCAACACCGGGTGATCTGAGTCTTGTCCTTCCAAAGCGTATCTTAGATGGAATCATGGAAATGATCTATGCACTGGATAAGGTAGCACCGGGAACAGCCAATGATGATACTTTGTTATATGGTGTAGAGGTCAAGTTCTACAATATGGAAGTGGAGTTGGATGAGAATCTGGAAAGCTGTCATAAGGGTTTATATGTGATCGGAGATGGCAGTGGCGTAACGCATTCGTTGTCCCATGCCTCCGCCAGCGGTGTCTATGTTGCCCGCCATATCATTGGAGAAGAATAGGATTGAATAAAAGCTGGAGCTGTCCTAATGGCATCCGCTAACATATAATACGAATCCCCCTATACATGACATTGACGGATTTTCGTTATGAACTGCACGTTGCCAGTAAATACGAGTGCTTGTCTGAGCCGAAGGCGAGTTAGCACAGGAGTATTTACGAATCAGGCATGTGCAGAGAATAGAAAATCCGGCACGTCATTATAGAGGGGTTCGTATTGTATGTGGACGAAGGCATTAAGACAGCTCCAGCTTTTCAATAATAAATCCAGCATTCTCCATATGATATTCGTTGCCACAGTAAGGGCAGATGCGCTGGCGTACGGAATCGAAGCTTGCGCCACAGGCAGGGCAGTGGACGGAGGTAATGGAGAAACCGGGCGGTTCCATGTAGGCGGTATTACGGCGGAGTGATACGTCGATACAGTCGCCCCGACGGTTTATGGCGCCATCATGTTCACTGTAATTGATCCACCAGGTACGAAGATTCAGGCACAGCTCACTTCCCTCCATGTGGATATCATTGACAGTTAAAGCCTGCATGTAGGTCATCTCGATGATATCCTGAAAATATGGATCAAAAGAAGAACCACGATAGAAAGCAAGGTTTTCCGGGTGGTCTGCCAGAACGGTCATGCGGATCAGGGCGATGATCTGGCCTTCAAATTTCTCAAAAGAAAAAACAGGATCATAAGGCGCAAATGCTCGTGAGATCTTTCCCTTTGCTGTCACATAAGACCAGAATGGAATACGTTTTCGACCGTCACGATTGAACTGCTTAATGATCAAAAGAACGGATGAAAGCATAAGTCCGGTGATGCCGCCGAAGATCAGTGTGACAAAATAGGACATGATCAGGCTGGCAGGAATCGGATTCTCCCGGTCTGAAAGAAAGGAAATAAAAGTAAATAGAAATACAACCAGCATAGTGATCCATATGGTGGAGCCTCGTTTGTTTACATTTTTCATGGAAGCATTATTCCGGATAAAATAGGTATTCGTGACACGCGGGAACAGATCCTTTATCTGGAAAACGGTGCTGCAGTATGGACAGCCCTGTGTCAGAGCAGCAACCGGATTGACAGCGCCACAGTTCGGACAGGTCATGGTCATATGATGAAGCTCTGCTTCATTTGGTGTATGCACAACCACCTCATACATGATGTCATCTGATTTCCGGTCATATATGGTGCCGGAAGCATTTTCAAATCGCAGATGCCGGTTGATCCTTTCGTCCATGGTATCAACGGAATACCAGACCGTGTTTCTTGAAAGATAAGAGGTGCCAGTGGTGTCTTTGGCAGGCGTTGTGTAGTGGATCATTCGGATACCTTTGCGATTCAGACGTTCCTTCTGCAGGTGGAGGGCATAGGCGGTATCACCATCACAGCTTTTCGGTATCAGCCCGGAATTATACCATTGGTTCAATTCGATTGCAAAATCATCATAGATGCTTTTGTGCTTTTCCCACGCAGGTGTGTATTGTTTAAATGTACGTTTCTGGTTCAGATACCGGATCAGTAATATGCCGGCAATTATGATCAATACGATGCCGATCCCAAGAAAAATAAATCTTGGTGTACGATCGATCTCGCAAGTGTATACAGAGGCAGACAGAATTCCTGCTGCCAGAATGCCGATGCTTTTTGGAAACAGAGTGGCATCAGGCAGTGAGACCGGATGGTTTCGTTTTATATTTGATATTGGTGGGAGTATATTCATTCTTTTTCTCCTGATAAAAATATTTTATATATTGGGTAATATGGGGAAAATTATAAGAAAATAAATGCGATGTACGATATAAAACCATTTGTCCCCATGCAGGAAAAGTGTATAATGAAATATAGAAGATGTCCAGCATAAAATAAGAAAGGACCAAAGCATGAAAAAGCAGGAAATGGCAAATACATCGTTAAAAGAGAATAGAACGCATGGAACGGTGCAGTATCCGGTTGCTTTGTACGAATGGAACGGAGAAAATGAGTGGCATGTGGTTCCGCATTGGCATGAGGAAATGGAATGGATCTATTTTCAAAAAGGTGATTTCCCGGTATGGATAAATACAAAAGAGTATCAGGTTCATGCACCGGCATTTATGTGCATCCATCCGGAAGAACTGCATGCACTGATCCTGGAAAAGGATGGTATAGAAAGTGCGGTTGTGTTCCCTGTTGATATCCTGTGCTTTGAACGGTATGATGCGGCGGAGGCGAAGGTGCTTGGCCCACTTGCAGAAGGAAAGCTTCGGATGCCGGTTCTGTGCCAGAGCGGGGATGCGGCATTTGAGGAATTGAGTGCCTGTTATAAAGAGATTGAACAGGTGCTTAGGCAGATGAAAGAACATGATACGAAGAAAGGGCAGCATCTGGATTCTTCAATAACGCGTGAGAACGTGGCAGGAGAACCGAAACAGAATCTACAGAAAAATATGCTCTATTTGAATATCAAGGCAAAGATGTTAGAATTGATCGCAGTTGCATATAAGTATGACCTGTTTACAAGACAGGTCAGGGAAGACAGGGAAGAATCCGGAACGGTAGAGAATCTGAAAAAGGTGCTGCAGTATATCGGGGAGCATTACGGTTCACCGATCCGCCTGTCCGAACTGGCGGAGCTGGTCAATATGAATGAACAGTATTTTTGCCGATATTTTAAGAAGAATATCGGGAAGACGATCACAGAATATATCAATGTGATCCGTGTGGAGAAAGCGGCAACGGCACTTGCAGAGACAGAGGATAAGATCATAGATATTGCATCTGCCTGTGGATTTGACAATATCGGATATTTTATCAGACGCTTTAAAAAGGAGAAGGGCATGACACCTTCCGAATATCGTAAAAAGTCAAAATAGTACAATGAAATAGTCAATTTAAAGATAGAAAACCTCTATGAATTCCGTATACTGTAATTAAAGTGTAAAAAGAACGAGTATCTGTATCCGATGGTGGAACAGATACAGACAGTATAAAAGGAACACAGGAGGTTTTTATAATGAAAAGAAAATGGTGGCATGGTAAAGTAGCATATCAAATATATCCAAAGAGTTTTCAGGATACAAATGGAGATGGAATCGGTGATCTTCGTGGCGTGATCGATCATTTAGATTATCTGAAAAGTCTGGGAATCGATATTATCTGGTTATCTCCGATCTATCAGTCTCCATTTGTCGATCAGGGTTATGATATTTCAGATTATTATAAGATCGATGAGATCTTTGGAACGATGGAAGAATTCGATGAGCTGTTAGCAGAAGCGAAGAAGCGGGATATGTATATCATTATGGATCTTGTTATTAATCACTGTTCTGACCAGCATGAATGGTTCCAGAAAGCATTAAAAGATCCGGAGGGTAAATATGGCGATTATTTTTATTTCCGTAAGGGAAAAGACGGCAATCCGCCAAGCAATTACCGGTCTTATTTTGGTGGAAGCGCATGGGAGAAAGTAGAAGGAACGGACTATTATTATCTTCATATGTTTGCAAAGGAACAGCCGGATCTGAACTGGAACAATCCTGAGGTATTAAATGAATTATATACCATGATCAACTGGTGGCTGGATAAGGGCGTTGCGGGTTTCCGTATCGATGCGATCATCAATATCAAGAAAGATCTGAGTTTTCCGGATTATGAGCCGGACGGACCGGATGGAATGACAGGAATCTTCCATATGGTTGAGGGCGTCGATGGCGTTGGTGAACTGTTAGAGGATCTGAAGAAGCATACATTTGAAAAGTACGATGCGTTTACAGTTGCTGAAGTATTCAATATGAAGAAGGATGAGCTGGAAGAATTTATCGGTGACGACGGACATTTTTCAACGATGTTTGATTTCTCAGCGCATGAGATGACCTTTGGCGATCATGGCTGGTACGATGCGAAGAAGGTCGGATTTGATGATCTGAAAAAGGTGATCTTCCATGCACAGAAGGAATGTGAAGATGTCGGCTTCCTTGCAAATATTATAGAGAATCACGACGAGCCGAGAGGTGCGAGCCGTTATCTGCCGGATTACCTTCAGAATGAAGACGGAATCAAATTACTGGGAACGATCAGTGTTATGCTGCGTGGTATTCCGTTTATTTATCAGGGACAGGAGATCGGTATGCGTAACTGTCATATGGCTTCGATCGATGATTACAATGATATTAGTACAAAGAATGAATATGCAGTTGCAATCGATGCTGGCTGCACGGTAGAAGAAGCGATGGAAGCCTGCTATGAGAACAGCAGGGATAATGCCAGAACACCGATGCAGTGGGATGATTCTGCACAGGCAGGATTTACAACCGGAACACCATGGCTCTTTGTAAATCCAAATTATAAAGAGATCAATGTAAAAGAACAGCTTGGCAGGGAAGATTCAGTATGGTACTATTACCAGAAGCTGATCGCACTTCGTAAGTCCGAGGACTACAAAGAAGTATTTACCTATGGCAAGGTCGTTCCAATGTTTGTGGAGAAGGATGGAATATTTGCATATGCAAGAAAGACGGAAGACCAGATCGTTTATATTATAACGAATTACAGCAGAGAAGATATCACGGTTGATCTGCTGACTACAAATGAGCAGCCGAAGCTTCATGTTTTGTTAGATAATAAGAATGACGTATGCTTAAATGGCAGCTGTATACGGTTAAGCTCCGGGCAGGCAGTGATCTTGGGATAATGCCTTTGAATAATTGATCAACACATAAAACCATTAAAATGATGGCAAAACAGCACTTAAAAACCATCATTTTAATGGTTTTTATTAGTTACAAGGAAATTTATATATGATATTCTGTTAAAAAGTGGAAATAAAATTAGGGGTAGTTAAATTAGGGTATAGAAATGGGGTGCATATATGAGAAAGAATTACAGGAAAGGTATCGGCAGATGGCTGGCAGGAGTGCTGGTTATCAGCATGACACTTGGACAGATAGCAGGCTGTCAGGTGACAGGTGGGGATAAGAATGGGGGAACAACCTCCGGGTATCTGACAGAAGAAAATACTGACAGGGCAGATGGCTCACAGACGACAACCGAAGAAACGACCACAGAAGAAGAGTGGAAATCAATCGTCTCGGGAGAATACTACAAGCAGGCAAAGGTATCCGGATATACGAATCTGTATCAACTGGATATGAAAGTAGAGGAAGATAATATTTATATCAATAAGATGTTTGCTTTTGGGGATGCACTTGGAATCCAGTATGGCGTAGGAGAAGATGGTTATCTGGCACTATATGATCTGGCGGATCTCAGGCAGAAAGTGGTTGTAAGCTGCCCGAAGAATACATATGCGTCAGATGTATTTTCAAATGGAACCGATGAGGTGGTTCTCTATGATAAAGGCAATAAAGAGCTGATCCGGTATGGAGCATTGTTGGATCAGGAGACTGTTATGCCGATCGAAAAGGGGACACCGGACAGTTATCTGATGTCAAAGGATCTTACCGGTTTCTTCTATACAAATGCAGAGGATGGACAGATCTATGAATATGATCTGCGGTCGGGGGAAGAGTCAGAGGTGTGTCCGGCATATTCAGGAGAAGGAAAAGATACAACGCTGCTAGGATATGCGGAAGAACCGGAGTATCTGGTGGTGTCGGCATATGATAATACGGCAGACCGTTTGGAGGTCAGATGTTATAGTGTGACCGGTGAAGATATAAAAGAAACCGGTGATTATGATATCGTGCAATTTGAAGGAAGTGGGGATAAGTACTACGCATCGGTATACGCGGATGGTCAGGCCTATCAGGTGTATGGAGAAACGTCCGGGGAAGAACCGGGTATTTTGTTCCCGGATAATACAGGTGATTTTCAGGTTGGCTGCGATGTAGAACATGGTCTGGCTATGTATGGCAGTGCCAGCCAGTCGCAGGAGACGAATACACAGAAGTTGCAGTTCCGGATCTATAATGTGGATACCGGTAAATGTGAAAGCAGACTTGCAGTAACATTTCCGTTTGATGAAACAAATTATATTTATATCGATCAAGGTACTTATATAGATACATACAACTTCTTTGCATTTTCAACGAGCGGACTCACACCGGAAGTATACATATGGGATCTGAACGATGCGCGCAGCATTTCCGGTGATTCCAGAGTCTACCGTTATCCATGGAGTTATCTGGATCATCCGTCCGATGAGTTGAAGCAGGAGCTGCGGCAGCAGGCAAAGGATATCGGAGATCAAAATGGTGTAGAGGTACATATATTTGATGAAGTGACGGAGTGCAGCAAGGATATCTACCGGTATGAGGCATCAGACAATGCACTTCTGACCGCGCAGTCACTGGAAGTCCTGAAGAATGAGTTGAAGAAATATCCGGATCGGATGTTGAAAAATCTGGATGATGGATATGGAAGCATATTAAAGATCTATCTGGCAGGTGCGATCATAGGAACAGATGAAACGGCACTTACAACAGCTGCCGGAGTTCAGAATACTCTGGAGAATGACACATTTCTGGTTATTGATATCAATGATCAGTCCTCCTATATCAGCACGATCCACCATGAGATCTTTCATGCGATCGAGAACCATATGAATTACACCGGCTGTTGGTTTGATGAAGGAATTTGGTCGGAGTGCAACCCGGCTGGATTCGATTATGATTACGATTATATTGCAAATGAAAATAGCTATGACAATACCTATGTAGCATTTTCATCCGGTGATGCGTCAGAGATTGCATTTATTGACACCTACTCAAAAAGCTTTCCAAATGAAGACTGTGCGAGAGTATTTGAATATGCCATGACGGATCAGCAGA
Organism: Clostridium sp. AM46-21; assembly: GCF_003480025.1. Lineage (NCBI taxonomy): Bacteria > Bacillati > Bacillota > Clostridia > Eubacteriales > Clostridiaceae > Clostridium > Clostridium sp. AM46-21. The sequence continues at coordinate 9,069 of NZ_QUIB01000024.1, read as the reverse complement.
ATGATAATGGATTCTTTAGCTATGAAAGAATACGGAAAAAGTTAAAGGTGATATCGGATCAGATGAGTGCATGTTTCCCAGAGGATGATGGAGCGACACTTATGCCGTGGGAAAGAGTATTGATGTATGAAAAATAGCAAGATTACGTTTAAAACCGCTTGACACTGGAAAGACTTCTGTTGTACTATGAGATTTAGTTTAACAGCATAAATGCAAGGAAAAAGAGGAGTACCATAAAGGAACTGCCAGAGAGGAAGATTCACAGGCTGAAAGGTCTTTCGAGGAAATTTGTGGGAAGGTAGCTTTGGAGCAGCACATCCGAAATGTTCAGTAGGATGCGCCGGGTCGTTCCCGTTACAGAATAAGATGAGTGATAAATTAAGGTGGTAACGCGTAAGATACGCCCTTTGGAACAGAGATGTTTCAAAGGGCTTTTTCTATGTAAGAAGATTGATTCTGTAAAGGAAAAACGCTCCACTAAAGATGCTATAAAAACAGAAAGGATGGAACAGATGAAAGAACTGGAAAAGACATACAATCCGGCCGATATAGAAGACAGGCTGTACAGAAAATGGGAAGATAAGAAATATTTTCATGCAGAGGTAGATCGCAGTAAGAAACCATTTACGATCGTTATGCCGCCTCCAAATGTAACCGGACAGCTTCATATGGGTCATGCCCTGGACAATACGATGCAGGATATCCTCATTCGTTTCAAGAGAATGCAGGGCTACAGTGCATTATGGCAGCCGGGTACAGACCATGCAGCGATCGCTACAGAGGTAAAGGTAACAGAGAAATTAAAGGCAGAAGGTATTGATAAGAAGGAGATCGGCAGAGAGGCTTTCTTACAGCATGCTTGGAAATGGAAAGAAGAATACGGCGGAAGAATCGTAAATCAGTTAAAGAAGCTGGGTTCATCTGCTGACTGGGACAGAGAGCGTTTTACAATGGACGAGGGATGTTCAGAAGCAGTTAAGGAAGTATTTGTTAATCTCTATGAAAAGGGATATATCTACAAAGGTTCCAGAATTATCAATTGGTGTCCTGTATGTAAGACATCCATTTCGGACGCAGAGGTAGAGCATGTAGAGCAGGAAGGACATTTCTGGCATATCAATTATCCGATCGTTGGAGAAGAAGGAAGATATGTAGAGATAGCAACGACCAGACCGGAAACCCTGCTTGGTGATACGGCGGTTGCTGTAAATCCAAAGGATGAGCGTTATAAGGATATCATCGGTAAGATGCTGAAGCTTCCTTTAACAGACAGAGAGATCCCTGTTATCGCAGATGAATATGTAGATATGGAATTCGGAACAGGTTGTGTAAAGATTACACCGGCACATGATCCGAACGACTTCGAAGTAGGTAAGAGACACAATCTGGAAGAAATCAATATTTTAAACGATGATGCTACGATCAACGAGAAGGGCGGCAAATACGCAGGCATGGATCGTTATGAAGCAAGAAAAGCAATGGTAGCAGATCTGGAAAAAGAAGGTCTTCTTGTAAAGGTTGTACCACACACACATAACGTAGGAACACATGACAGATGTAAGACGACGGTAGAGCCAATGATCAAGCCACAGTGGTTTGTCCGTATGAAGGAAATGGGCCAGGCAGCTCTTGACCTGATCAAGACAGATGAGCTGGAATTTGTACCGGAGCAGTTTGATAAGACATACATCCACTGGCTTGAAAATATCCGCGACTGGTGTATCTCCCGTCAGCTTTGGTGGGGACACAGAATCCCGGCTTATTACTGTGATGAGTGTCATGAGACAATCGTTTCCAGAGAAGTTCCGACGGTATGTCCGAAATGTGGATGCACACATCTGACACAGGATGAAGATACACTGGATACATGGTTCTCATCCGCACTCTGGCCATTCTCAACACTTGGCTGGCCAAAGAAGACACCGGAATATGAATATTTCTATCCGACTGACGTACTTGTAACCGGATACGATATCATCTTCTTCTGGGTTATCCGTATGGTATTCTCCGCACTGGAGCAGACAGGAAAGAGCCCATTTAAGCATGTTCTGATCCACGGACTGGTTCGTGACGATCAGGGCCGGAAGATGAGTAAGTCTCTTGGAAACGGTATCGATCCGCTTGAGGTTATTGATAAATATGGTGCAGATGCCCTTCGTCTTACACTGATCACAGGTAATGCACCGGGAAATGATATGCGTTTCTATTGGGAGCGTGTAGAGAATTCCAGAAACTTTGCAAATAAGATCTGGAATGCATCCAGATTCATTATGATGAATATGGAAAAGGCTGATTTCTCAAATGTAAAATTATCTGATCTTACGATCGCTGACCGTTGGATCTTATCCAAGGTCAATGATCTGGCAGTTGAGATGACAGATAACATGGAGAAATACGAGTTGGGTATCGCAGTTTCCAAGGTATATGACTTCATATGGGAAGAATTCTGTGACTGGTATATCGAAATGGTTAAGCCAAGACTTTACAATGATGCAGACGAGACAAAGGCAGCAGCTCTCTGGACATTAAAGACCGTTCTGATCCGGGCATTGAAATTATTACATCCATATATGCCGTTTATCACGGAGGAGATCTTCTGTAACATTCAGGATGAGGAAGAATCTATTATGATCTCTGACTGGCCTGTATATAAAGAAGAGTGGAGCTTCAAACAGGATGAAAATGCAGTTGATACGATCAAGGCTGCGGTTCGTGCGATCCGTAATCTGCGTACCGGTATGAATGTACCGCCAAGCAAGAAAGCAACTGTATATGTTGTATCTGCTAAGAGTGAGATCCGTGATATATTTGAAGCATCAAAGAATTTCTTTGCAACACTTGGATATGCAAGTGAGGTATTCATTCAGGATAGCAAGAATGGTATTGATGAGAATGCAGTATCTACCCTGATACATGATGCCGCACTCTATATTCCGCTTGCAGAGCTGGTTGATATCGACAAAGAGATCGAACGTCTGGAGAAAGAATCCGGTCGTCTGGCCGGCGAGATCAAGCGTGCATCCGGTATGCTTGCAAATCCTAAATTTGTAGATAAAGCACCGGCTGCAAGGTAGAAGAAGAAAAAGCCAAGCTTGCAAAATATACAGAAATGAAAGCCCAGGTTGAAGAACGTCTGGCTCAGTTAAAGAAGTAATAACAGAGACGCAAGGCTGTGTCCATATATGAATCGAAACGACAGTGTCGACAGAAATGATTCATGGTATAAATTCAAAAAGAAAGAAACAGGCTGGCTGATCCGCATATAAAAGCACTGATAATACAGATGTTTTCATATCGTATCAGACAGCCTGTCTGGTATAGGAAGATGATACAGGATATAGAACCAAAACGGTTTCATAATGAATATGCATATCGAAAACCGCCGAAGAATGATGATGTGATCCTTGCGTTTTCCGAGAAAATGATCCTTGCCAAAAAGGTGGAGGATGAGCATGAGCTGGTCTGGCTCACTATCTCGGAATATAAAAGCTATATAGGAATAAATGATACGGTCACGCAGAATGCATCATGGCAGGATAATCTGACCTACCTGTTTGTGATCGATGACAGACAGTATTTTCTGTATCGGCCGCAGGATCTTGTCCGGACAACAGAGCCTTATTATGTTGAAAGATCAGCGAATGGAGCAACTGATGTAAATTGGGGAGAGCGTCTGGAGATTCCGGGTTATGAATACCGGAGCATGTATAAGACCAGAAGCTGCAAGCCAAAGGAAGAAGTGCTTGCGGCGGCAACCGGATGGCATCTGCATCTGTGGTATTCGATGAACCGCTATTGTGGAGCCTGCGGAACGCCTGTGCTCCCGGATGAGAAAGAACGGATGCTCCGTTGTCCGTCCTGCGGACATCTGATCTTCCCAACGATCGCACCGGCAGTAATTGTCGGAGTGACAGATGGCAATCGTATCATTCTTACAACTTACGCTGCAAGAGAGTATAAACGATACGCCCTGATTGCCGGCTTTACGGAAATAGGTGAGACGGTAGAGGAAACGGTTCGGCGTGAGGTGATGGAGGAAGTCGGAATACCGGTTAAGAATATCCGGTATTACAAATCACAGCCGTGGGGATTTGACAGCAATCTGCTGATGGGATTCTTCTGTCAGGCAGACAGAAAAAAGTCAGATGAGCATGAACCGGAACTGACCATCGATCATGAAGAACTTGCAAGCGGCGAATGGGTAGAGCGCGAGCAGATCCCGGACTATGGGGAACATCTGAGCCTGACACATGAGATGATGATGCAGTTTAAACGATATGGACAGGGTGTGTTTGCTCTGAAAACAGACCGATCACAGGATAAAACAGACCGATTACTATAAAAAAACAAAAATAAAGTTATAGTATTTGATATCTGAATAAAATAAAAAAGATAATAAAAAAAGAAAAGCATAAGGTTGAAAATAATTTCATATATTATAAAACCTGTGTTAAAAAGTAATAAAAAACGATTTGTTTCTGAAAAGCTGTTGGTTGACAAAACAAAAGCGGATGGTATAATGAGCCAAAAACCAGCTGGTAATACCAGTGTACCATACGATTTGCAATGAGGCATTGAGAATGATCAGTGCCTCATTATTGTATCAGGATGTATTTCTGTTACAGTAAACACTTCAGGAACTGAGTAATCAGAAAAGTGAGGTATTATCAAGATGAAAGAAATCAATGCAGAGGAATTAAAAGGAAATCTGATCGAAATGATCAACAAAAAGTGGGCACTTGTAACTGCAGGAGATCATGAAAAGGCAAATACGATGACAGTAAGCTGGGGTTCCTTTGGTGAGTTCTGGTCAAAGCCTGTTATCACGATTTATATCCGCCCACAGAGATATACAAAGCAGTTTATCGATGAACAGAAGGAATTTTCCGTTTGTGTGCTTCCGGAAGAGTACAGAAAGGCACTGACTTATTGCGGAAGAACATCCGGTAAGGATGTAGCGGATAAATTTGCAGGAGCAGGGATCACTCTTGATTTCTGTGGTGATGTTCCGGTTATCAAAGAGGCAGGCATTACACTCATTTGCAGAAAAATGTGCGAAGGAGATATTGATCCTGCTACCTTTGCTGATCCTGAGGAAGGAGCAAAGGTATATCCGGATAAGGATTATCACAGATACTATATCGCAGAGATTGAAAAGGTACTTGTACCGGATGAATATTAAATTAATACGGGCGTTCGCGTCCGAGAAAGAACAGTCCGGCAGCGCCGGGACCGCAGTGGGATGCGGTAATTGTACCGGCATTTAAGATGCGTACCGGATGAGTGACATTCGGAAATGCCTGTAGGACGGAGTTCTTTAACAGATAAGCAAGCTCGGGGCAGGCAGCATGGGAGATGAAGCATTTTCCATTGTAGTCTGTCCCGTTTTCTGCGTAGTATTCCATCTCAGAGATCACCTCTCTTACGGCGCGCTTCTTGCCACGGACTTTTGTATAGGCATCTGCCATTCCGTTCTGATCCAGCCGGATCAGAGGATGAATGTTCAGGATCGATGCGATATGGGAAGCAGCACCGCTGATCCGTCCGCTATGGTGTAGAAAGGTGAGATCGGTTGTAAAAAACTGGTGATGGATACAGGTACGATGCTTCATGATCCAGTCGGCAGCTGCTGCCAATGAAAGACCTTCATCCCGCATATCAGCAACGTAGTCCGTTAACAATCCATACCCTCCTGCACCGCAGAGAGAATCAATGACCTGCAGCTGCTTTCCCGGATAGTTCTTTTTTATTGCTGCCGCCGCACGATAGGCATTATTTGCCGATCCGCTTAAGGCGGAGCTGAAGGTGATATGAAGCACATCCCCCTTCTGTATCAGTTCTTCAAAGAAATCATAATAGGAAGCTTCGTTGATCTGGGAGGTTGTAGGCAGCAGCCCTTTTTCCAACATCTTATAATACTTCGGCATCAGATCCGGATTTCGTTCCATGTTATCCTCGTATACATGTTCATGAATAACGTAAGTATAAGGAATGACCGCAATTTCCCGTTCATTCAGATAAGAATATGGCAGATCCGTTGTCGATTCACACGATAAGATAAAATGTCTCATGATAAAAACCTCCAATACATTTTCCGATATATTTTCGGTATTAGTATTTCCGGAATTGATGAAAATACTCTTTGAAAAAATTGTTATTATTGTGATTTCCTATAATATTATTTGTGATAACCATTCGCAAGAAAAAAAAACTTTGGCGAATATTGTTTTCGGCAGAACTAATTCCGCTGCTTATATCCATAGGACTGATGATTTACTATAATAATCTTCCTGGATATGGATTTATGCCAGGACTAACTTATTTGGGAGAAGTATTGTTTAGTTTTGGAGCGGTTGTTTTGTACTGTATAAGTTTCCTGATTTCTATATGCAGTTATATTGCAATTTCAAATAAACAAACTTAATTTGAGGTATTCCACTTGTGTGTTTATTTGAGTGTAGGTTTGTCAAACATATGTTACACAGATGCCAAATAATCCTTTAGTACCTGATTTGGAGATTTCCATCCTAATGGACGCATAGGAAAGTTGTTATAATCCCTGCGATTATACACTTTCAACTGTTTGGCAAAGTCCTCAAAAGAATAAAAAGTATGAGTTGCATAAAAACGCTCATTATCCTTTCGGTGGCTTCTTTCAACTTTCCCGTTATGTCGTGGTGTAAAAGGTCGTATAACTTTATGGCGAATCCCATGCTGCTTCAGATGCACCTGAAATAGTGTGGGTTTGTCACGGTGAGTGGTAAAACGATTTGTAAATTTTGCTCCATTATCAGTTTGGATACATTGAATGGGTAACGGAAAGGCTTTCACCAGATGCTCTATAAACATAGCAGAAGAATACGTGTTGTGTTCTTCAAAAGCCTCTACGAAACGCCATCTGGAATACTCGTCAATGGCAGTATACTGAAAGAATTGTTTGCCGATGACCTTGGGGTTTTTGAGGCATGCAGAAGGAACAAATTTTACATCAACCTGTATGCGTTGTCCCGGATAATCCATCTGTTCGTAAGGCTTTGGAATATATTTAGGATTTGGCGGATGAACTGCCATAATTCCCTGCTTACGGAGAAATCTGTATAGTCCAGGGATGGAACGGGAGTAACCACGCTGCTTGAGTTTAACCCAAAAGACAACAAGACCGGCATTGGGATTGCGTCTGCGCATATCAAAGATCAGCTTGATCTCTTCAGGGGTTTGTTGGTTTGGATGATGATGGGGTCTGCGAGAGCGGTCACGAAGGGACTCAATAGAACCGTCATAACGTCGTTTCCAACGATAAATGTATTGACGGTTGGTTTTATATTTGATAGCAGCCTTGGTGACACCAAACCTTTCAGCGTATTTGATTAAGGATAGACGATACCGCATATCTTGTGTTATAGTAGCCATAGCAGAGAACTCCTTTTTTGTTTTTTTTGTTGTGGTGACTAAAATATAACACAAAAGAAGCATCTCTGCTTTTTTTATATTCAGTTGTAACACATGTATTGTAATCCTACATATTCCACTTGTGTGTTTATTTGAGTTCCTTGAATGAGCTTAAATATTATGTTAATCTTTTAAAGAAGTTGGCGTGTAGTTGAGTAGAAAGATAAATCGAAAGTTATAAAGGAGAACTGAAATTTATGGATAATAAATGGGAAGAGTTATACGATGCAGCAAAACAGGTATTAAAACCACGAGATGTTTCGAAAATTATTGAAGCAGGAGGAGTTGCTGCTGCGGTAGAATCTATATCGGGTAAAATTTATGTTGGGGTGTGCGTAGATACAGCGTGTACTTTGGGCATATGTGCCGAAAGAAATGCTATCTTCAATATGATTACAAATGGTGAGGATGCTATTAAACGAGTAATTGCTATTGATGGAGATGGAAAAGCCATTCCACCTTGCGGAGCTTGCAGGGAATTTATGACACAGCTAATGCCAGAAGAATATCGAAAAATTGAGATAATGATGGATTATGAAAATGAGCGAATAGTAACGCTTGGCGATTTAACACCAGAATGGTGGATATAATCTCATTTTATCAAATCGGTATTTGGAGGAGATTCTTATTTATGAAAAAAGGAATAAACAAATCAATCTTATTTTATATTGCATCAGTTCTGTTTTTCATAGCCTCAGCTATTGGCTTTGCGAGTGGAAATGAAAATTCTATGGCTATAGTATGGTTATGTCTTGGTTCCTCATTTCTTTGCTTAGGTTCGACTCATAAGAAAAAGGAAAACAATAAAACAAATACAGATGATAAATAATTTTCTGCTTGTATTGTTGTAAAATTGAAATTTTGGAGGTTATTATGGCTTTTGATTTTAAGAAAGAATTTAAAGAATTTTATATGCCTAAGAATAAACCAGAGATTGTAAATGTACCTAAGGCAAATTATATTGCAGTTAGAGGAAAAGGCAATCCAAATGAAGAAGGTGGGGCATATCAACACGCAATCAGTATTCTATATGCTGTTGCATACACATTAAAAATGAGTTACAAGACCGATTATAAAATTGAAGGCTTTTTTGAATATGTTGTTCCGCCATTGGAAGGTTTTTGGTGGCAGGATGATGTCGTGGGTGTAGATTATACAAATAAATCTGCTTTCAACTGGATTTCTGTTATTCGTTTGCCTGATTTCATTTCTAAAGCTGATTTTAACTGGGCGGTAGAAACAGCAACGAAAAAGAAGAAACTCGATTGTTCGTCAGCAGAGTATCTTACGATTGATGAAGGATTATGTGTTCAAATTATGCATATAGGTTCTTTTGATAATGAGCCAGCAACTGTTGCTCTTATGGATGCTTATTTAGAACAAAATGGGTATGTTAATGATATTAACAAAGATAGATTGCACCACGAGATTTATATGTCTGATGCAAGAAAGGCTGCCCCAGAGAAATGGAAAACTGTAATTAGACATCCGATTAAGAAAGCGTAAAATCGGAATTTGTCGACTTGTTAATTTCCAATTTTTAGTGATAGGGAGATACACAATGAATGGTTTGATTATAAAGGTACTCAGCATAAGTATTGCGGTAGTAACCGTAGTATA
>NZ_QUIB01000023.1:0-57090 GCF_003480025.1 Clostridium sp. AM46-21 | reverse complement strand
CCCCCCCTTTTTGGAATCCTCCATGACCTCTCCTTTAAGAATGAGCCTCAGTATTAATTACTGGGGCTCAAGCCCTTTCTATACACAATTTTAATTTCTCCCGGATTTTTATTTATGATTTAATTGATACAGCAGAAGGAATGGTATAAACCGATCGCTGGATGTCGATACTCTTTTATAAAGAAAGGAAGCCGGAATGGCTTATATACATGGCGGTTTCTTTTTGTATGAAAAGAGGAATGGGATATGTTATTTAATAGAAGAAACAGGACTGCAGATCAGGTATATCCGGGGATGCGCCAAAGCCGGAAGCATGGTGTGGATAAGAAGCGCCATTTGGGTAAACAGAAGGGCGTGGATGCGGTTCAGGCAGAACTGATGGAGCATTATCAGGATTATATGGAAGAATTTGCGGATGAGCTGTCGGCGTTTGGGGTTGTGCAGGAGATGGAGAAGGACCGGGAGATGCTGGAGGATGAGCAGTAGTTTGCCTGATTCGCATATGCTCCTGCGCAAACTCGCCTCCGGCTCAAACATGCGCCCGCATATGCTGGCAAGCTGTATTTTATAACGGAAATCTTACTGATATTCATTACAGGGGATGTTCAACTAGATAATGCATCTGTGAAAAAATATGCGTACAAAGGCAATTCGAATATCTACAAAAGCAAAAACTATTTGCTTAAAATAGTATGAATTTCTGTTGGGTGGCTGTCGTTCAAACACTAAAAGCAAGAGCGCCAGCCACTTTAAATTTTTTACAAATTCAAATGTAACAAATACTATTATTGAACATTCGCATTATACAGTTCCTTAAAATAAGAATCTGTATGTAATAGTTCTTCAAAAGTCCCTTGTCCGACAATCTTCCCTTCTCTAAAGAGAATAATTCTGTCAAAACCGGCAATGGAATTTAATCTATGTGCAATCGCAATGACCGTTTTATCTTTCATTTTTTGCATAACCGATTTCATTACAATCTCTTCTGTTAAATTATCCATTGCAGATGTTGCTTCATCCAAAATGACAAGTTCAGGGTTTTCAAACCACAAGCGGGCGAAGGCAAGTCTTTGTTTTTCTCCACCTGATAAGCAGGTTCCTTTCTCACCAATTTCAGTATCTAAGCCTTCCGCAAGATTCTCAACCAAATGAGATAGTTGCACTTCACTCAATGCGTCCAGCATTTGTTCTTTTGACACGTTCTTTTCAAATACCAGATTTTCTTTTATTGTTCCATCAAAAACGGGAACATCCTGCGATATATAGCTGACTTTGTCATACAAATTATTAAGGCAAATTCCACTTAACTCCATATCACCTAAGCAGATTTCTCCCTGATTGTATTTTAGTAATCCCAGTAATATTTTAATCACAGTGGATTTTCCAGAGCCACTTTCTCCTACAAAAGCTATTTTTTGTCCCCTTTTTATGAACAGGCTCAAATCATCAATAATTTTCCGTTCTTCATATTGGAACGATAAGTTTTTTATCGCTATTTCACCAATGTCCGTATTAATTGCGTTACCATTTCTTAATTGATTATCATCTTTTAAATCTAAAAATTCTTCAAATCTCTTATAGGATGCCTTGTCCAATTTATATTGAACATAAAGTACATTAAAAATAGCGATCGGCGTGTAAGCATTTTCAATCAGCGCAATGAGTGCAACTATAGAACCCACTGTAAGATTTTTTGTTTTCCATGCGTAAAATAAAATACCAATATCTAACATTGCCACAAGTAGCGCAAATATTGTAAAAAATGCTTCATGAATCATATTCATTTTTACTTTTGATGAAACAATATTCTCTTTGGCACTACGAGTTTTCTTTATTTCACTCGGAAACTGTTTGCTCATACGGAATACCAACATTTCCATAAAGCCCCTAACCAGAAAATGATTGAATAGCTCCTCACTGTTCAAAATCTTTTCTTTTATTTTGTATAGAAACTTTAGTAGAATATTGGTTATTATAAAAATAAGCATATAGCCTACAAACAAAATATAAGTAATTATTTTATCAATCTTCCAAATAAAATATACACTAAAAACAATGGTAGGAAGTAAATCACGAATCAAACGTAACCAGAAATTGAATACTACATTTCTGCCTGCGGATGAGCCATTCTCGATCCTTTGAACAAGTTTTCCAGTACCTATTTTCTGATATTCCGTATAATCGATTGTACTTATTTTTCTAAGCGACAAAAGCTTAAAATCCAGATAAATACCATACTCCAATTTCTTTTCTGGATAATTATCCAGATAATTCATACAATAATTTACCAGCAAAATAAGACCGTAGGTTATAACTCCTGCAAATGTAAGTGTTCCAGTCGCCAATCCGTCAATAACCTTCTGAAAATAGTCCGTCTTGTAATTAGCCATAAATGCATTAAATATACCTAGTCCAATGTAAGCTAATACCCATATTCTGTTATTCTTTAGAATTTCTTTTATATAGCGCATAACTGTACTCCTTTATATATTGTAGTTCAATCATTTGGACAGTACAGTTAACGACTGCTAGCAAGTTTATTTTCACCTCAGCACAATCTGCCAACAGTTTACATCAACTGTACTGAGTAATTATCTCGGATATATTTCATATCGTTCTCACCTCTTTCAAATAAAGTATTTCCGTTAATCTTATCATATCAAGTCCCAATATTCTAGCGCCATTTCTATAATTTGTTACCAGATTTTCTTTCCCTTATTTTCCCTTATGAGAGTTCGTAAATAAGGGGAGAACGATATAACACGATACAAAATGTAATGAAAAGGACACTTAATAGTATAGTTATAGTTTGGGTGTGATTTTAAGGCTTGCTTAATTTGAAAATACATGTATAATTATCATATAGAAATACTAGGAAATAAAAGCGATGAAACAGGAATGACTGGAGAAAGAGATAATAAGCAGCGAGATAAACTGGGACAGAGTGAGAAGTTTTTACAGCATAGGATAAAGTTACAAAGGAGACGAAGATATGGCGAAGTTGATTACACCGGAGATTTTTCAAAAGAATACAGCAGAAGATTATTTGAAAGCGGCGATCGATACGGCGGAATGGATCGATACGCTGGCAATTAAGACGGAGTATGGCAGGATCTGGCAGGCTCTGCCGGAAGGACAGGATGGATACCGGGAGGATGTTCCGTTATTTACGCCGAAGAGTATGTATGACGGTTCGGCAGGTATTGGTATTTTCTTCATTCGGCTGTATGAAGCAACCGGAGACACACGCTGGCTGACTGAGGCGGAGGAAGCAGCGGCGCATATCATTGCAACGAAGGTTGGCGTGGAATGGTATCAGACGACGCTTCATTCAGAGGTAAAGGGTATTATTCCGGTTCCGGGCTGGGCGGCAGGCCCTTACAATGGCCCGGTTGGTGAGGCGTATTTCCTTGAAGACCTGTATCAGGTGACAGGAAAACAGGCGTATCGGGATTATGTATTATATGTTGCGGATGTCCTGCTTGAAGCAACAGTAACTGATAAGAGAGGACTGCATTGGAGTGATCAGGAGGATATCACCGCAGATGGCGGATTTATCGTATTCTTAGATATCCTTTACCGTAAGACCGGTATAAAGAAATATCTGGAGCTGGCAAAGGAAGGACTTACATATGCAATGAATATCGCAGTTGGAGATGAAACCGGACGATTGATTCCATATCAGGATCATCCGGTAACAGGTCCGACGTATGACAAATATTATCTCAGTACATGTCATGGCCCGGTTGGAAGTACGCTGGCATTTCGTGAACTGTATGAGATTACCGGAGAGGAGATCTACCGGAACTGGACGATCGAATTATCGCGCGGTATCGTCCGTGCCGGTGCGCCGGAGAAACATTCCTGGGGCTTCTGGAACTGCCAGTGCCAGTGCTGTGGAACAGCAGGTATTCTGGAGCATTTTGCTGCCATGTATGAATATACCGGAGAGAAAGAGTTCTATGATTATATGATCCGTACGGCTGATGTGATGCTTTCCGATTCGGATCACCGGACACCGGGACTTCGTACCTGGTATGACAGTTGGTGGAGAACGATCCCGACCAGAGTTGTGAGCTATCCGGGACTGTATGTTGGTGTGGCAGGTTGTGCATCCTCGCTACTTCGTACCTATGCGGCGCTGACAGGTAAGAAGCTGACCAACCTGTACGAATATCATTTCTTTGAGAAGTTTTAGCGGAGCCTTATATAAAAATGTAGATCATGCTTCTAAGGCTACAGTGATTTCGGTAATGTAGTCTTGCGGGTCTTCGGCAGTGAAGCTATCTATAACATTGTGTTCCAGATATTCAGAGGAAGTATGGATGTTGTGCTCATGTTTAAAGGTCATCAGGCGGTCGTAAGTATCGCCGATCGTATCCCAGTGACCGGTGTGGTAGGCGGTGAGATATTTTCCTGCAGGCAAGGTATGGACAGGAAGCCCGTAAGGCTTGTTATCTAACAACAGGGCGACATTATCATAGACAGCGTACTTATCTGATTCGATATGGGAAGCATGCTGGAAATATGCCATATCATAATCATTTTTAAAAGTAGAACCGACCGTTAGCAGAAGATTGATCAGGTCATCGGTTTTTCGATACAGTTCAGCATCTGTAGCGGTCGGTGCTTCTGCATAGAGATAGTATCGTTCCGGGAAGTCAGCAATAAAGATGGCTGTCGGATCGATCTGCATAGCGAAATGGATCTTGCTCTTTTGCTGCGAGATCCATTTTTCCATGGAGCGTAATTTGGCAATCTCCGTATTGATCTGATGTTCACGTTCTTCTAATATATGGAGCATCTTTGCCGGATCACGGTTGGCAAGCTGCTGTTTGATCTCTTTTAACGGCATACCGAGGTCTTTTAATAAAAGGATGGTGTCAAGGATCTCGGTCTGATAGATCGAATAATAGCGGTAACCATTTGGCTGGGTGAGCTCCGGCTGAAATAAACCAATCTCATCATAATGAAACAGGGTTTCTTTTGTTATTCGCATGATCCTGGCGAACTCGCCGGTCGTCATATATATCTTTTTATTCATTTGAATTTCCTTTCATTTTCAAAATTACACTTGACTATAGGGTTACCCTATAGTATATGCTTGGCTTTGTCAATTAGAAAAGTGTTATAAAACGGAGAGGACTTGTTAAAATGGGTAAATCATTAAATCGTCGCATTACGCCATGGTCGCTGCTGAGCTTTGCAGCACCGTCAATCATCATGATGGTATTTATGTCGTTGTATACCATCGTGGATGGTATCTTTGTATCCCGATTTGTCGGAAGTAATGCATTATCATCGTTAAATATCGTATATCCCGTAGTAAATGTGGCGATCGCCATTGCCATGATGCTGGCATCGGGTGGAAATGCGATCATTAGCAAATATCTTGGAGAGGGAAATAAAAAGAGAGCATGTGAGAGCCTGACTCAGTTTGTCACGGTATGTATTCTGGTCAGCCTTGTGATCGTGGTGATCAGTCAGGTGTTCCTGACAGAGATATCCAGACTGCTGGGTTCTAATGAAGTGCTTTTGACAGACTGTAAAAGTTATCTGGGAATGGTGAGCTTATTCATTCCTGCCTGTATGTTGCAAACGTTGTTTCAGATGTATCTGGTCACAGCGGGACGGCCAACGATGGGCTTGCTGCTTATGATCGGTGCAGGTATTGTAAATGCTGTTCTTGATTACGTATTGATCGTGATCTGTGATATGGGAGTTGCAGGTGCGGCACTTGCAACAGGAATCGGTCAGTGCATTCCCGCGATTGCCGGACTTGTATTTTTCATGTTCTCCAAAGGTGAGCTTCGGTTTACCGGATTCAAGCTTTCCTTGCGGGAGCTTGGACATGCCTGCTATAACGGTTCTTCAGAGATGGTATCAGAGCTTTCAAATTCTGTTGTAACGGTATTGTTCAATCTTGTTCTGATGCGTCTTGCAGGAGAAGCCGGAGTTGCGGCTATCTCGATCCTGCTGTATGGACAGTTCTTATTCAATGCATTTTATCTGGGATTTACAATCGGGATCAGTCCGATCGTTGGGTTCCAGTATGGTGCAAAGGATAAGAAGAAGCTTCGGAGTATTTATAAGATTGCATTCCTTTTTGTGGCGGTATCGGCGATTATTCTGACGGTTATCGCAGAGGCGCTTGCGACCTGGATCATTACGGTGTTCACACATGATCCGGCAACATTTGAACTGGCAGAGATCGGATTCAAGATCTTTGCGATCAATTTCCTGTTCAGTGGATTAAATATCACATCCTCCGGTTTCTTCACAGCCCTTTCAAATGGTAAGGTGTCGGCGATCATTTCATTCAGCCGGACATTTATCTTTACGGTGTTAAGCCTTCTGATCCTACCGCATTTTCTTAAGATCTATGGAGCATGGCTGGCTGTACCGATCGCAGAAGCGGTGACGCTTCTTGTGACTGTGCCGTTTCATAAGGTGTATTTTATTGGCAAGGGGGAGAAGAATTATCTGCGGGGGTAAGTAATAGTGATAAAATTTTATAAGGATAATAAAGAAATACAGTAAAGAGAAAAGCAGGGCGGTTTCGGTAGATAGAAATCAGTCCTGCTTTTGTAGTAATTCGATATAAATTTGTAGATAGCGATTCAAGCGATCTATTTCAGTTGGTGTTCCAGTGTAAAGTATATTTGATATTTCTGGTGGCAGTTTTGACAGCGTACTGTCTTCAGATTTTCCGAATACAATATAATCCAGACTACAATCATACAGATGACAAAATTCAGTTAAATTTTTTAAGGAAAGACTGGATTTCCCACATTCGGTATGGGATATGTGCTTAGGACTTACACCAAGCTGGTCAGCTAGAGTTTCCTGAGTAATATTATGGGACTTTCGTATTTCGGCGATTCTTTTTCCTATTGCTATTAAAACATTACTTTCCATACGTGTTCTAGACCTCCTAGATATAGTTTATGTGTAAATCTATGCATTTATAACACTTTAAAAGGTTTAGTAATATTTTAAAATGGTACTTAAAAGGTTTGGTTTGAGGGAGAAATGTGATATAATGTGTAAAATCCAAGAAGCAAAAGCTAACACATAAGGATTATAAAAATATATCTTGATAAATGAGACGTAAGGAGGAATTCATATGAAATGCGAATGTGGAAGAGAATATGAGGGCAGCTTTTGTCCTTCATGTGGAAAGCCAGCATCCCAACAATTATCGACGAGTCAGGGAACAACAAATCAAACGACAGAGGGATCAAATACACAAAATCAACAACAGGTATCGAGTAATCAATACGCAACTCAACAGACCGTAGGATATCAGCAGACAGGTTCTGAAATGAAAATGAATCAGGTAGCATATAATCAGAATTATTATACGAGTCAGGGAATATCGAATCAGAATGCTTATAATGGAACATATAATACTGGGGCATATCCAAGACAAGAAGGAGGAGCCGCAAAAGGATTTTCAATAACAGCCATGGTATGCGGAATTGTTGCTTTATGCTGTTCTTGTTGTTTTTATTATATTTCATTTCCTACGGCAATTGTAGCCGTTGTTTTTGCATATTTATCTATAAAGAAACAGGCAGCGGCTGGAGCAAATCGAGGAATGGCAATAGCCGGAATGGTGTGTGGAATTGTTGCTTTAATACCAGCAATGATCGTATTGTTATGTGGAGCAAGTTTGCTTGATGAAATCTAATAAGTTTAAACAGATATATGGTTTGTTTTTTAAAAGAAGTGTGGCATTATGGATATTTATATTTTTGTTAATGGGGGTACTTGGCATAAAAGTCTTTCACATATCCTTAATAGATTTGATTCCGGCGCATTGTATTTTATACGAGAAGTATGGATTATATTGTACCGGGTGTGGGGGAACAAGGGCTGCAGTAGCATTAATGAATGGACATTTCGTTAAAAGCTTTATATATCACCCTGCTATGATATATTCGGTGCTCTTGCTTATGTTATTTGTATGTTCTGATATTATCAATAATGTATTTAAGACTAAAAAAAAGAAATTACAATTGAGTCCTGGCTGCTTTTACATAATGGTTGGAATCATAATTGGACAATGTCTTATAAAAAATATTCTTTTAATTTTCTTTAATTACAAAATAATATGATACACTTTCAAGGAGACAATATATGAAATGTTGGAATTGTGGATGCGAAGTTAATGATAATTTTTGCTCAAATTGTGGAAAAGCAGTTGGACAGCAGCCAGTAATGGACAACAATTGGGTGAAACAGAATACCTATAGTAGCCCGAATGCATATGGGTATTCATCTACATATAATCAAAATTACATTACGGATACGACGGGAGATAACTATAATCAAACTCCTGAAGAGGAATTGAATCCATTAGTAGGATTTCAAGGGAAATGTTTTTGGGTTGTTACTATTCTGGGAGTTATATTTGCTATTATCTTTTTTTCTAATGGAGATATATTGAGCGGAATTTGTTTAGTAGGTGGAGCATTTACCTTATGTCCACTGGTATTGAATCGGTTACCTAAGAAAAGACAACGTGCTATGGGTTTTGTAACCATTGTTCTTATAGGTGGAGGGTTGTTTTTTACGGGTGATATGGATTGGATAATAGAATTATTAATATGGTAGTTGAAGGAGGAGAGATTGATATATGAAATGTATATGTGGACATGATTTTGATGGGAATTTTTGCCCTTATTGCGGTAGATCCGCAGGCAATATGCAGAATCAAACAAATAATATATCCAATATTAATTTGAACAATTCAAGTGACTCGGAGGAAAAAGAAAGCGGATCAAAGATATTGAGGGAAGCCTATCATGAATCAAAGATGGCACGTTTGAAATGGATGTTTATTGGAATGTTTCTTGTTGCCATTATAGCTTTTCCAATGGGACATACCATATCGGGTATTACATTTGCGATAGCGGGAATATTGGCAATGCCTGGTTGATAAAAAAGGCAGGATCAAAGAAAGTTCTGTTGATTATCGGCAGTGCCATATTGGTGTTGCTTGGTATTTTTACCTGGTACTGGGATGATGCTTTGAGGGAAGAGGGCTGTATTGAATATATTAAGACATATCCGATGGCGACCGCAGATTATACGATAGAGGACTTTTTTGGATTTGCTTATAGTGAGGATGAACTGGATTGGTCGTATGAGAAAGTTGATGATAAAGAATATGTAACAGTCAGTTTTACAGAACCGGATGGTGTGGATGAATCTGTAATATTTGGTTTTAATAGTGATGGCTATCCGGTATTACATGATGTAATTTATGATGGCAAATCAAATGAAAGTCTTTTTGAGGATTACAATAGCCGTTTGTTTGGTGAGAGTGGGACAAAACAGGATAAAACAGAGGAAAGCGTGGTTACGACAGAGCAGCAGACTGTAAATACAACGGAGGCGGCGGAAGAAAAGAGTGAGAAGGCAGATGTATCTTCCGATGTGTATTATCTAATGGAGACTATAGATCAGGATCCATACTGGAGCGTTCAGGTAAAAAATGCGCGTGTCCGGGCAAGAAATGATGGTCAAGGTTTGGAAGTCCATTGCACGGTTTATGTCTATAATAAGGATGAAATGACATCTGGATTTGTATCATCCAATATATTTAGTGATGTTGACAATGATGGAGTAGCCTGCAAAAGAATCTGGTCAGATTGGGAATCTGGCAATTTGGCGGGAAATACAGGAGCTAATGTGGAGGTAGTTTTTGATTTTCCTGCAAATGCAAATGAAGATACCAGTCGCATCAGCATGACAGTGTGTGGAAAATATAAATTATGTCTGGCAACCCGGCCGGGATCAGATGTAACACAGGATGAATCCGTAAGTTATAACGAGAATGATCTGTATTGGTATACAAATTATAGTGCTATATATACACAAGTAGGAAATGGTTCCAATCTGCAGGTTATTAATATGAGTGATCGTTATTTGCAGTTAATGTATAGTGGCTATACATTGTCATGGTCGTTTGAATTAATACCGGATTATATTAATGAAAATGGGGTATTTATTTATTATTCAGATGGTGCAATGCTGACATATAATCCTCAATATGAAAGAATTTATCTGGCTATATCTGACCGGGATTTGTTTAATGAATATGGAGGAATATACGATAAAAGTGAGTATGAGTATACACCATAGATAAATGAATAGAAGAAAGGGAAGGTGAAAAATATGTTTTGCAGTAATTGTGGAAAAGAATTACAGGATGGATGGGCGGTATGTCCAAATTGCGGACAACCTGTAGAACAGGCCTCACCGGAGCAAATATCCGGATCTGGTCAGTCTCAGAATATAGAATACAATACTCAGACTTTTGATTATATTCAGCCTGATTTGCAAAATGACCATAATGATAGAGAGAGCAAGAAGGGAACAGAAACAACTTCATTGACAGGATACCAGAAGTTTCGTTTTTGGAGTGCGACGGTATGTGGCATCATAGTTGCTGTAGTGTTTTTTATTATGGGACAGTATCTGGCTGGAGCAGTTATGATGTTGGCTGCTGTATTATTTTGCCCTCTGATCTTAGGAAAATTTGGCGGATGGAAACGGGCGATATTTATATGCTTCGCTATCCTGGCAGCAGGTTTATCTGCAGAGATCTACTATGCTTCGAATGGGAAAAAGGATGAAGCTTCCGATAAAGTCACTACAAAACAAAGTGAGGTTTCCGAAGATCAGACAGAAATGATAACAGATGCATCAGAGGATTTGTCAACAGATACATCAACAGATGCTCAGGTTACGGAGAAAAATAGTTCAGAGAATACAAGTGAGGCACAGACTGCATACAGTGCAGATATGGTTATTGATTCCGATATGTCAGCACAGGTAGAAACTGTAAATTATACAGGTGTATATTATTTGCCTTACATAAATTATGACGGTGCAGCATGTGACGAAGTAAATAAAAGAATCGAGAAGCTTGCACAGAAATACATAGAAAATACAGATGAATATGGATCGGGTTGTATGGGAATCAGTTATAAATGGACTCTGTATGGCAATATATTATCGTTGATCATACCGCTTCAATTTGATGCAGATATGGTTGAGTATAATGTGTATGTTCTGGATCTGAAAAACGATAAGCTGCTTACGAAGAAGGATCTGCTTGCAGAACTGAATATAGATGAAGCAGATTATGAACAGGATGCACAGGATGCCATGGATGCCTGCTTTTATTCATTGTATGGAAGCTTTAAAGATACAGATGACTATTATGATGTCGTTTACAATGAAACAATAGCGTCTGAAAATGTTGCAGAGGCACTTCCATATATTGATGAAAATGGAACCCTGGGAGCTGTTGCAAAGATTTATTCTATGGCAGGAGCAAATTATTATTACCATATGGTTACGGTATTGGCGTTGGATGGAGCCTGTGAATATAGCGGAGAAAGTGATAATTATAATTCTAAGGTGCTCGCCAATACAGATAACCAGTCAGGCTCACAGGAAACAGGGGATACTTCAGATTCCGAGTATATGCTTCCGAATAGTGATTCTGAATACATATCAGATAGTGACCTGGATGGGCTGACACCGGATGAATGCCGTCTCGCCCTTAACGAAATATATGCCCGCCATGGAAGAAAATTTAATGATCCGGATTATCAGGCATATTTCAATTCCAAGAGCTGGTACAATGGAACGATTGATCCGGATGATTTCGATGATACAGCAATGTTTAATCAGTATGAGCTTGCAAACAGGGATTATATCATCGATTATGAGAAACGGATGGGGTATCGTTAGAAATATGTGATCGAATAAAATCAATCAGCTCATGATTTATACGTTCATTTTTTTCTTCGTCTTCCATGTATTCTGGAAGTGGTAGATCCGGTTGGCATTCACCGCAGATATCGATGCCGCATACGGTTTCATGGCTTAAGATGATGCCAAGCAGATGTTCCAACATATCAAGTGTCATGTCGCCCTGATTCCAGTTGGTTTCTGTGAAACGGGTAGAGAGAACATCTTTATCAATAGAAATATAAAATGGGACACCTGAGAGGATGTTTGCTGATTTCTTTCGGGCAGTCTCATTTTTTAGTTCTTCAGCAGAAAAGGTCAGAAGACGGTCTTTGCGTACTGCATCAATCTGGAAAATGTCGGCTGCTTCCGGTCCGATCAGAATTAACTGTTTCAGATTTGGATTCTGGTCCAGAACAAGTCCCGCCCAGTCACCACAGCTCATCATTCCGTCAACGAGTGGTCGCTGCATATCTGTATGGTGGTCGAATACTACGAGCGAGAACGGTCGTTTGATCTGGTCGGTTGTTATCTTTGTTACATAATGAAAATTCCCGGAGTCAATAAAATGGATACCTTTGATTCCATATGGCATGATTCGTTTCCGGATCTCGGCAGCGGCTTCATCTGAACAATACAGGTCGCAGCCTTCAATGTCAGAGCAGTCGATCCAGTGAAACCGTGGGTTATCCTTCATATCTTCATCGCAGTATACATGCGTAAAATCCAGGATGTAGTTGTTTGGTTTGTTGTTCATTATCAAAACTTCTTTCTTCAATGCATTCCGCAAAATCAGCATCCTTGCGAGCAAATAATTTTGCGTTCATTATATCATGGTTCAAAAATAATGTACAAATCTTGTATAAACGGACAAAAAATATAAAAATAACCTTGTATAAACGGACAAAAATGCAAAAATAACCTTGTATAAACGGACAAAGATATGGCATAATATATATGAAAATATGAAAGAAGGTGTAGAATGAGAAGAAAAATAAAAAATGATATTTTGAATTTTTTGAATCAGGATGCCAAAAAGAAGGCTTTGCTTGTTACTGGAGCTAGACAGATCGGTAAAACATATATAATTAGAGAATGTATAAAGGAAACCACAGCTTCTTTTGTTGAAATCAATTTTATTGAGAATAAAGAGGCAAAAAAATTATTTTCGGATTTTAAAAATACACGCGATTTTTTGCTCAGATTATCGGCATTTGCAGAAGGTGAATTAATAAAAGGTGAAACGATTATTTTTTTGGATGAGGTACAGGAGTGTAAGGAGATAGTTACGGCAATAAAATTTTTGGTTGAAGAAGGAAATTATAAATATGTATTAAGTGGTTCTCTTCTTGGTGTTGAATTAAAGGATATTCGATCAATTCCTGTCGGATATTTGCAGGTTATAGAAATGTATCCTATGGATTTTGAAGAGTTCTGTATGGCAAACAATGTGAGCCAACGGATATTGGACTCATTAAAGGATTGCTTTATAAACAAAAAAGTCGTAGATGAAGTTATACATGAAAAAATGTTGGAATTATTTCGCTTATATTTGATCGTTGGCGGAATGCCAGAGGTGGTTAAGCAATATATTGATACAAATAATATTCAGAATGTTATTGATTTGCAAAGCCAGATTATAATGCAATATAAAAAAGATATTGCTAAGTATGATCCGGAAAGCAAATTATATTTGGAAGACATATTTGATCTGATTCCAAGTGAATTGAACAATAAGAATAAACGATTTATTATGAAAAATCTTAATGAAAATTTTAAGCTTTCCAGATATGAGAATAGTTTTATATGGCTGAAGGATGCAGGGGTTGCGCTTCCGGTATTTTGTGTATCGGAACCCATGTTACCGTTGCTTATATCCAAATCGACTAATTTATTTAAGTTGTTTCTTGCAGATGTAGGACTTCTTACAGCCATGTATGCAAATGGAATTCAAAAGAAAATGTTGATGAATGAGCTCAATATAAATTATGGTGCAATATATGAAAATGTTGTTGCACAGGAGTTGAAATGTCATGGATTTAATTTGTTTTATTATAACAATAATCGATCTGGAGAATTAGATTTTATTATCGAATATGAAAATTGCGTATTGCCTATTGAGATAAAATCAGGAAAAGATTATGAAAGACATGCGGCTCTTAATAATTGCATGAAAAATCCTAGATATAATATTCATGAGGCGTTTGTTTTCTGTAATGGTAATGTAAATAAAAAAGACAATATTATATATTATCCTATTTATATGGTAACATTTTTGAATAAGGAAAAAAAACTGGGAGATATGATATATAAGCTTGATCTAAGCGCATTAATAGAATAAAAATAATTCTATGTTCATTCCATCAGATAGACATAGACAAAAATTCCTCTGCATACATTGTAAAAATGAGATTTGTAGGGGAATTTTTTTGAGAGATTATATTGAGGAAAGAGCAGAAGAAATTGGACAATATATCGTGGAAAGCGGAGCAACGGTCCGGCAGACAGCAAAGAAATTCGGAGTAAGCAAAAGCACGGTACATAAGGATGTAACCGAACGTCTGGTAAAGATCAATCCATTTCTGGCGGCAAGGATTCGCGTGGTTCTGGATGTAAATAAAGCGGAGCGGCACATCCGGGGAGGAATGGCGACGAAGGAAAAATATCTGCATGAGCGGGAAGAACAAGAGGGACAATGAATAAAAATATTTGTATAGATTGGTATAAGGCGAAAAGATATGGAGTCAGAAAATGACATGAGATGATGATGCAGAGAGGCAATTTGGAAAAGATTGCTTCTCTTTTTTAGTTTACTTGTGTTATCAGATGAGATTGGTTAAAATAAAAAATAGATATAACAAGGAGAATGTACGAGAATAAGGGGTAAAAGATAGTTAACGGAGGCGATTACAATGAGACAGAAGTTATGGAGAAAGAAAAAGTTTGTGGTAATGGCAGCGGCATTTGCATGTATTGCAGCTTTGTCCGCGTGTGGGAAAAAAGATACCGATTATAATGTGGATGTAGGTAATGGAGATGGCGGAAGCGTTCAGAGTAAATATAGTATTCCGGAATCGTGTGATACCACATTTGACGCAGGATCGACCGGGCTTAAAGAGATCCGGTTGACAGATTCGGATATTACTGTGCCGAATACCGGTGCAATGTATGTAGCTCCGGTAAAGATGAAAGAGATCGATCCGGAATATCGAAAAAATCTGGTAGAAAAGTTATTTGACACAGATAAGGGTGTCTATGTCTATTATGATATGGAGAATATGGACAAGCTGTCAAAGGAGGATATTCAGGAATATATCGATCTGTACGAGCAGCAGAAAAAGGCAGATCCGTCACATGCCGCGAATTATGATTCGGATATTGACCGTATGAACCGTTTGCTGCAAACGACTTCAAAGCAGAGAGAAAATGCGGGAGACTATTCCGCGGATGAATATATGGGTACAGTTGGTGATCTGGAATACAGAATCAGTTTTCCTCAGGAAGGGGAAAATGATACGCTTTTCCGGATAAAGGAGGATCTTCTGCAGTATCGTCCGATGGAAGGTGCGACCGGTGTATTCACATCCAGCCTGGAAGAATACAATACCGGCTTGGGTGATGAATATGGAGAGTTGGAATCGGATATTAATGAATGTTCACTATCGGTAGATGAGGCAAGGCAGATTGCTGAAGAATTTCTGTCAAAGATTGGCGGATCGGATGCGATTTTACAGAGTGAATCGGATCTGTGCTGGTTATATCGGAATGATGGTGAATCCGATCAGGAGCTTCCGGTTGTTGTCGATGGATATTCCTTTGAATATATAAGATCTGTCGAGGATCAGCCTGTGTCAGATGTAGCGGTCTGGACCGCAGATAATCTTCGTCAGGCAAATGGATTTGTGAATGTCCCAATCGAGAAATATACGATTCAGGTAGATGCAAATGGTGTAATTGAAGCTCTCTGGAACAGTTATCTGGAAGCGGATGGCAGCCCACAGGCGGTGGAACTGTTATCCTTTGATGAGATGCTTAAGAAAGCAAATGAGTCTATAGCAGCATATTACACCAAATATCCGACAGCATATAAGCAGATTGCATTTAACGATATTACGTTGTCTTACTATCTGAAACAGAAGGAAGATGGAAGCGGATTTGAATATGTTCCGGCATGGATTCTTGCAGAATACGAAGATCCTGCAGATCATGAGCTCCCGGAGCAGGTCGTAATTCTGGATGCCAGAGATGGCTCTGCCCTCGACCTGATGAAGCTTGCCGAAGCAGTCGGCGGCATTTCCAGCGCAACCGAATAGAAAGCACAGCTTGTTTGTTACAGGACAGACTACGATACACGGTGGACATTCGGCTTGCCACCCTAGTTGACGGTGGAGGTCGGCGTGATGCTCTGGCTGGTACCTCCGGCTGTCAGGGTGTAGGTGCTGCCAACTTCAAGCTCCGGGCAACTGACGATGACAGAATTGTAGGACTTTGAAGTTTCATGTGACAGGAGTACATTTCCATCGGCATCGGTCAAAACAACAGTGGTTGTTCCATTTGTATTTGATGAAAGCGTTAGCATGTAGGAACACTGGGTAGAATCCGAGCTGAAGCTCTGCGCCATGCCGGAGTATCCGGTTGACAGGAAGTAACCATCTGTAATGGTTGCGGAGATGCCGTAGTCCAGTGCACTGTCGCCATTGCTCTCCGGTCCTTCGACATATACAGTTCCACCATTCATGTAGAAATAACCATTGCTGTTGATGCCATCTCCATCGGCGTTGATCGTAACAGTGCCGCCATTGATCGTGAGGACACAGGATTCGTCGGCATCCATGTCAAAGCCTCCTATGCTGCTCGGTGCATTCCCTGGCATCTGTTTGTTGTCAGGGAACTGTGTATTTTTGGAGCTTGCAGCATTGTCAGAGGAATTTGAAGTCTGGGTTTCTGAGGTGACGGCATTTGCATTCATAGTCACAACACTGTTGTTGGTTGAATTATCATATGGATCGGATTTGTTATCCTTACTATTCACACCTTTCATTTCTTATTTGATTTGCCCCGATTTATGTGGCTGTATACCACTGATCGATTCTGGTGCAAACAAGTTGCGCTTTCTATTCGGTGTATATGCCTAATTTGCTCATGCTCCTGTGCTACGAAAATGCAGCCCAATAATTGCTTATTGTAAAAAAGTTTCTATCTATAAAATAACAGCTATAACTTAAATCAACTTAAAAATATAGCCAAAGTATACCGCACCTGCTTTTATATCGCAAATTAAAAAGACTCGTAGTTTGGGATATTCCGGCTGCTGGCGCAGCGACCGGAATATCCATGTTTGCCAATCTTTTTAATTGCGATATAGGGGCAGGTGGGGTATAATCAAGAGTGAGTTGCCAGAGGTTTTTCTGGCTGAGAAACAGAAAAGGGGTTATCCTATGAGATTTATTCATATAGCGGACGTCCATCTGGGCGCCGTTCCTGATAAAGATAAAAGCTGGAGCAAAGAGCGGGCAGACGAGATCGAATCAACATTTGACCGCCTTTTGGCTGTGGCAGAAGAACGCAAAGTAGACCTGCTGCTGATCGCGGGAGATCTGTTCCATGCACAGCCATCCCTGCAGGATCTGAAGAGTCTGGATTATAAGCTGTCGAAGCTCACAAATACAAGAACGATCATGATCGCGGGAAATCATGATTATATCAGTAAAGGATCACCGGCAGAGAGTTATGAATTTACATCGAACACAGTGCTGATGCCGGCAGACACATTCAGTAATGCATATCTGGACGATATCAATGTCTGTGTGACAGGATTCAGTTTTGGACAGGTGGAATATACAGAAGATGTCTATGCGGATATCATGCCGCAGATGGAGGATGTGGTCAATATTCTGCTGGCACATGGTGGAGATGAGAAGCATATTCCGATCAATTTTCGGCAAATGGCAGAGGCGGGATTTGACTACTGCGCGTTGGGACACATCCACAAACCAAAGCATATCGTGAAGAATAAGATGGCATATCCGGGTTCGTTAGAGCCGCTTGACCGGACAGAGACCGGCAGACATGGATTTATCTATGGACAGATTAAGGATGGCGAGACAAAGATACGTTGGGAGCCATTTAACTGTCGAAGTTATATTAATCTGGGGCTTGCTGTGAAACCGGAATATAGCGAAGCAAAGATTCTGGATGTTCTTGCGAAGCAGATGGAGAATATGGGGACACAGAATATTTACCGTATTATTCTGTCCGGACATATGGCAAATGGATTGAAACCGGATTTTTCAGGTCTGATGAGAAACTACCGTATCTATGAGATCGTGGATAATACATTGTGTGAGTACGATCTGGACAAGCTTCATCTGGATAATGAAGATAATCTGCTTGGAAAGTTTATTGAACGATTCGCGGATGCAGAGGACGAGATCAGCAAACATGCATTAAAGTATGGGGTAGAAGCAATACTTGCAACTGGAGATAAGTGATCATGTATATAAATAAGCTGTTATTAAAGGAATTTGGAAAATTTAATAATAAAGAGATCCGGCTGAAAAAGGGCTTGAATCTGATCTACGGTGCAAATGAATCCGGTAAGACAACGGTGAAAGAATTTATTGTTGGCATGCTGTATGGAATCGATAAGACCAGAGGGATCGGAGCAAGGCTGGATAATTATGAGCTTCGCAAACCGGTAAACGGCGGTGGTTATTCCGGAAAGGCATACGCTGTAACAGATG
Source organism: Clostridium sp. AM46-21 (assembly GCF_003480025.1). NCBI lineage: Bacteria > Bacillati > Bacillota > Clostridia > Eubacteriales > Clostridiaceae > Clostridium > Clostridium sp. AM46-21. The sequence continues at coordinate 38,575 of NZ_QUIB01000023.1, read as the reverse complement.
ACAAAAGCTATCTTCTGGAGCGGAATTTCCTTCGTACAAATAAAAATGCAACGCTGACAGAGATTGAAACAGGAAAAGAAGTACAGCTTAAGAATCCGAATTCTTATAAAGGCATCCTGTTTGATGTAGATAAAAGCACCTATACGAATACCCTTTGTATCGGAGAACATGGTGCTGCACCGGGGAAGGAACTGGCAGAGGATCTTGGCAATTATGTGGTAAATCTGACCACAACCCGGAATGCCGATATTGATAAGACAGAAGCGGTCCGGTATCTGAAAAATGAACGCCGGAATTTTGAAAATAAAAAGCTGGCAGCAGAGATTGATCAGTTAAATGAACAGATGGATGCGCTTGGAGATGTAGACGGAGATCTGGAAGCAATCCGGGAAGAACGCCGGGAAGAGCTGGATGCTTATAATATGGAGATCGCGCGGTTGAAACGGGAGGCAAGACAGCTTGTAAACGAGAAGGATGCAGCAATTCCGGATGAAGACGAAGACCGTACCAGAAGTCATATCTTCCTTGATGTGGAAGCGCTGGATGATGATGAGGAGTTCCGTCCGAAGACACAGAAAAAGCTGACTGACAATATATTTATTATAATGCTGACTGGTATTCTGGTTGTTGCCGCAGTTATGCTGGCGGTTCACTTGCTGAATTTCCAGAAAGCAATCCAGCAGTTATTTACAATCTGTACGATCGCATTTGTGGCTGTTACGATCATTGACGGATTATTCCGGAAGGGCTTCTTTGATGGAGCGGATGCAGTACCGGATGAGGCAGAATTCGACCAGATGATCTATGAACTTGGACGTGCTACAGAATCCAGAACAGTCCGGATCGAGATCGACCGGAATTTTCAGGAAGCACATGATGCAAAATTAGAGCTGTTGAAGTTCAAAGAGCATGATGCCGTAGCAAAGCGGGATTCCTATTATGAATTAAAGGGCAAACGGGATGAGCTTCAGAAACGGTTTGAGGTGATGGAGAAGGAACAGAAGGCGATCGACCTTGCGATCCAGACTATCAATGATATATCGGTGGATATTTATAATGATTTCGGTGGCCGTTTAAATGAGAATATTTCGGAGATCGTCAGTATCATTACAGATGGCAAATATAACGATGTGAAACTGGATGAGAATATGCATATTTCGGTATTTGACGACGATCATTATATGCCGATCGAGTTCCTAAGCAGCGGAACGATTGAACAGATCTATCTGGCTGTCCGGCTGTGCATCGCAGGGCTTCTCTGCAAAGACCGTATGCCGATCATTGTAGACGATATCTTTACAGCCTATGATGAACACCGTCTGAAAAATGCACTCTACTGTATGAGCCGCATTGATACCGATCAGGTCATAATCTTTACTTCAAACAATGCCATTGGAGATATGCTGGATGATCTCTCTATGGAATATAATTATGTAGAGTTGTAAATTGATTGTAAATTAAAAATTAAAAATCCCTGTCCACTTCCAGTTCTATTGCAGGTAGGGATTGAAACATCAGTGCAACGCGTTTCAATCCCTACCTACGATAGAGCTGGATGCAGGCGGGGTTTTTTAGTTATACTTAATTACATCTCATAGTTATCAGAGATGGTATGTTTTTCTTTGTACTCAGCGATACGTGCGTTGATCCGCTCAGCAGGATCTAACAGCTCGCTGATAGAAGCATCATGATTTAAGTGGTCGATGATCAGAGCGATGTACTTGCTCATATCGGCTGATTCGTACCAATCCTTCTTGAACAGGTCAGGCATCTGGTAGGTCAGGTTGGTTGTGATGACCTTTTCGATCAGACCTTCTTCGTGGCACTTATCGAATACTTCAAGACCCTTTGTGAAGAGACCGAAGGTAGCGATACAGTAAACACGTTTTGCTTTTCTCTGCTTTAACTGTCTTGCAACATCGATCATGCTTTCACCGGAAGCAATCATATCATCGATGATGATAACATCCTTGCCCTCAACAGAATCACCAAGGAATTCATGAGCAACGATCGGATTTCTTCCATCAACAACGCGTGAATAGTCACGACGCTTGTAGAACATTCCGACATCGACACCTAACAGGTTCGCAAAGTAGATTGCTCTGTGCATAGCACCCTCATCCGGAGAAATGACCATCATATGGTTGTTGTCAATTTCAAGATCCGGTGTGGTACGGAGCAGGGTCTTGATGAACTGGTAGGTTGGACGTACATTCTCAAATCCGCTCTTAGGGATGGCATTTACGACACGAGGATCGTGTGCGTCAAATGTCACAATATTGTCAACACCATAAGACTTTAATTCCTGAAGCATAACGGCACAGTCAAGAGATTCTCTGGAAGAACGCTTGTGCTGGCGGCTTTCATAAAGGAATGGCATAATTACTGTGATCTTTTTTGGTTTATCAGTCATAGCGGCGATCAGTCGTTTCAAATCTGCATAATGGTCATCCGGAGACATACGCTGTGGCTGGCCTGCCATTGTATAAGTACAGCTATAGTTCCCGACATCAACCATAATATAGATATCTTTACCACGAACGGATTCATTCAGAATACCCTTTGCCTCACCGGAGCCGAAACGTGGACAATCGGCACTGATCAGGTAAGTATCAGCTTCATATCCGTGGAAAACAATGTTGTCTTTGTGTACATTGTCTCTGTTAGCTCTCCATTTTACGAGATAATGATCAACCTTTTCACCAAGGCCTGTACAACTTTTGTGAGCGACAATTCCGAGACTGCCCACGGGTATGGTTTCTAATTTGCTATCGTCTGGCATGATAAATATCCTCCATAATCTTATAGTGTAATGATTCGATACCTTATATTGTTAGTATCATTGATAGTATATATGCAAATGCAGAAGACTGCAATGCCATCAGTTAGAAGTTTTATTCTGGATCCGGTCTTTTCGTTTGGTGTAGCGGATATTTGTTCCATATAATGGAAATACCTTAAAGTCACCAATGATACGGGACATGATACGTTCCGTATACCGGTCAGAAAGCTCCCGCATACTCAGATTGGTTGAGATCAGAGTAGCAAGGGATCGGTTGTTGCGCATGTTTATGATCTCAAACAACTGGGAATTGACGAAGGTATTCGGAACCTCGGTGCCGAGATCGTCGATGATCAGCAGTTCACAGTTATAGATATAATCATATAACATCATCTTTTCTTTTTCACGCACATTACCCATTATAATGCCTGATAAAATATTTTCAAATAAATTTATTGAAGTCAGATAAAGAACTGTGTGTCCTTTGTCTAACAAAGCCTTTGCAATACAGTTGGACAGGAAGGTTTTTCCAAGCCCTGTTTCTCCATAGAGGAGAATGCCGGAGTGGGATTCGTCAAAATGCTCGACATATTCCTTACATGCTGCTAAAGTATTCGAGGCATTCTCGTATGGCGTATGCTTATGCGTGCCATCGTTTTCCCGGCTGTAGTAGTTCAGGGAAAAAGTAGAGAAATTCTCTCTCTCCAGGATTTCGCGGATCGTGGACTGGTTATACAGCTCGTCGATCACCTTCTGTGTCATACATTTGCAGGGACGGTTTCCCTGATAACCGGTGTCGTGACAGAGCGGACATTCATAGATCGGTTCCAGATAATCTTCCGGATATCCGTGTTCTTTTAAAAGCGCTTTTTATGAGCTGCCAACTCACGGTTATTCCGGTTGATATCTTCCATATTAACAGGCAGTTTCCGTATTCTGTTTCTTGCTGCCTGAATAGAAGAGGAAGCGATTTCCTGATCGATCTTTTTTATCTCAGGAATCTTTTCATATATTTCAGCTTTTCTATTGTCTGCCAGAATTTCATTTTCAAGACGCTTCCGTTGAAAGCCTGACAATATACTATCATAATCTATATTTTTCATAATTACACATAATCCTTATTTAGTGAGAATTTATCTCATCTAGGAACAACTGCTCCATTTCATCAAGCTCAGCCGACATGTCTTTTTGCTGGAATGAATTGAAAGCATTCGGTTTAGCATTGTACTGACTTGATTTTTGTGATGTATTTCGTTTTTTTGCTTCGTGATATTCTGTGCTTGCCTTGGCAATATCATCGACTGTTTTGACACCCTGTTGCTGCCATTTTTTCAGGATACCGTTGATATAGGCAAATGTTACATCGTGAGGATGCTGTGCAATTCCACGGTTGCAGGCTTCAATGATGACCGGCAGTTCAAAGCCCATTTCCTTATTCCAGGAATCCATCCATGCGACTTCTCCTGTGGTTGGAGCTTTCCGGTTGATACCAAGTGCCTTAAAGACTGCACGGTACAATGGGTTGCCATTTTCAGCAGCTTCCTTTGCTTCCTCCAGTGTGTGGATGCCGGCCTGATACCAGTTTTTGGCAATGCCCTCTGCATAACGGAGATCCGGTTTCTCAATGCTGACACAGTATTCGATCAGATATTCCATGATCTCGGTGGAGAAGCCTAACTGATCGTGAATATAGATCAGGATCTCGATATCATTCACCGATAATTCTTTTCTGAAATAGGTTTCTGCTTCAAATATCACGTCGGCAAATGCATCATCTTCCTTTGCCTTTGCTGCAAGGGCGGCAGAGTAAGGCTGTTTCTCCGGAAATACAGACGCCGGTTTCTGAACCGGTTCCGGTCCTGATATGGTATTCTTGGTATGTACCGGTTTGCTTGCTGCTGGAACAGCAGGCTTCTTTTTCTTTTCCGGAAACTTTAATAAAGAGATGCTGTCGAGCGACAGGGAGGTGTCTGCCTCTTCCTTTGTTTTTTCATGCAGAGGAAGAAGGGTAATACCTGTAAGCTGGCCGGATGCATCGTAATCCAGACGTAATACGTCCTCGCTGATCCAGTACCGGATCGCACGGCAGATATCCTTCTCTGTGAGGTTGAAATGATCTGCAATATCAGCTACCGAGATCGGTGCTTTTGAGGACAACAGTCGGATAAGATATAGATAGACCTTGACAAATTCGCCATTTGCTTCGGTCATATAATAATCAATAAAATGATTCGATACCAGGGAAAATGTTTCCTTTGCTTCTGTTGAAATTGTGATGTAACTCATGGTAACTTTTCCCGCCTTTCATAACTTTTGGATGTCTCCAAACCTTCTCTGGTCAAGAAGTGCTCACATTATAGCATGTGTTTTTTAAATTGCAAATAGAACAAATAGTCGGTTGGAAAAATGGACAGGGATGTTGATTTTGTGGATAATGTGGAGAAGTTTTGGATAAAAAAATTATTTGTTACTAACACATCGGGAACAGGTGCTAAAACAGGGCATTTGTGAAAAAAAGAAAGTAAATTTTATGTAAACAAATGAAAAGAGCTGTATGAGGAAAACTCCTTCACACAGCTCTGTGGATAATGTGGATAATTATTTTTTTATCAGCTCATTTCCGATAGAATCGACATTTCCGGCACCCATAGTTATCAACAAATCATTTTTTTTGCAATTTTTCAATAAATAATTTTCGATGTCCATAAAGGATGGCAGATAGAACGCATCGGTTCCATAAGAAGCAATCTTTTCGGCGAGCTGCTTTGAGGATACCAGACCTGTGTCTTTCTCTCTGGCCGCATAGATATCAGCAACGATAACATGGTCACAGACACTTAAGACCTTTGCAAAGTCATCGAAAAGGGCATATGTTCTGCTGTAGGTATGAGGCTGGAATACACACCATAATTCATGGTAGTCTGTATTCTTTGCAGCGGCGAGGGTTGCAGCAATCTCAGTTGGATGATGTGCATAGTCATCCATGACCTTTACATTGTCGAGGATCGTTCCTTTATATTCGAATCTCCGCTCTGCACCCTTACAATGCAGCAGACCTGCTTTGATCGCATCGATTTCGATGTCAAGCTCTGTTGCGGCAGCAATAGCAGATAAGGAATTGTATACGTTATGCTTTCCAAATACATGAAGTGTGATGTCGGTGATCTCTTTTCCGTCGATCACAAGGGTATAAGTTGGACGGCCAAATTCATCAAAGCGGATATTTGCAGCGCTGTAATGGTTCTTTGGATCTTCACCGAAAGTAATAACCTGGCACTTCAGATCTCTTGTTACGGTATCAAAATACTGCATATCACCATTTACAATGACTTTTCCGTTTTCAGGAGTCTTTGTTGCAAATGTGTGGAATGACTCCGCGATCTCTTCAATGCCGCTGAAGAAATCCAGATGATCCGCATCAACATTTAAGATAATGCTGATGTATGGTTTGAATGCGTGGAAGCTGTTTGTATACTCGCAGGCTTCTGTTACAAAGTAATCAGAAGAACCTACACGGATATTTCCACCGATATCATCGATGATTCCGCCAACGGAAATTGTCGGGTCAACGTCGGCCTCTAACATAATATAAGAAAGCATGGCAGTTGTGGTTGTCTTACCATGTGTACCACTGACTGCGATGGAGTATTTATAATTCTCCATGATCTGACCTAAGAGCTGTGCTCTTGTCAGCATAGGGATATTTTTGGATTTTGCAGCCTGAAATTCTTCATTATCCGGATGGATGGCTGCTGTATATACGACAAGGTCGATCTGATCTGTAATATTGCTTGCAGTTTGTCCAATATTGATCAGAGCACCCATGTCAGAAAGTTTATCCGTCATATCGGATGCTTTCATATCGGAACCGGTGACTTTAAAACCTTCTTTGATAAGAATTTCGGCAAGTCCGCTCATGCTGATACCACCGATTCCCATAAAATGTACATTTATTGGATGATTAAAATCAATTTTATACATGATGTTTCGCCTTCCTGAAAAGAATATTTGTGAGTATTATAGCATAGATAAAAAAGGAGTGGATTAATTTTTCATAAAAATTGAAAAGTTCAGAATTTAGTGTGCGATGCGGACAAAATGAAAACGAAAAATAGAAAATTATACGGTATCATGTCAAATATAGGCAGATTTCCGTGATTATTAACAGAAATTTGTCGTTTTTTTTGACATGGAAAACATAAATAGTTCACATATTGTTCATGAAATGTTCACACATATACTGTAACATACAATACGAAAGCTTTTCATATATTTGAATCCTTTCCCCCCTCATTTGGAGCCACCATTTTGGTGGCTCTTTTCTTTTTTAAATGTAACAAAAGGTGCTTTCGTATATCCGTGCCGTGGTCTGGCGGTGTTATAAATATCTCACTGCGGTTTCTGTTCACTGCACATGTCTGATTCGTAAATGCTCCTGTGCTAACTCGTCCTTCGGACTCAGACAAGCACCCGCATTTACTGACAATGCGCAGTTCACGACGAAATCCTCGCAATGATATTTTATAACACCGCCAGACCATGGCGCGGATATACGGAAGCACCTTTTGCTCATTATATCGCATGAAATGTCTTGTTATGGAGATGATATAGGTATGTTTGGAGATTTTTTTCGATATTGGGATGAGCTGCCGGAGCAAGGTGGTTTTTCGTTATTTGGATGGATTCATATAGGCTGGCTGGTTGGAATTATATTTGTATGTATAGTGACCGGTTATTATTATAGAAAGGCAGATGCTGCTGTTCAGGACAGAATCCTGAAAATACTGACGGGGATATGTCTGTGTCTGGAATTAGGTAAGGATTTTTATTTGATATGGATCGGGGAGATGGGGATATCATATCTTCCGTTTGAGATGTGCGGACTGGCGATTTTTGTGGAACTGGGATTTGCATTTTTCCACCGGGAATTTCTAGGAGAAATTATGTGCGTGATCAGTATGCCCGGTGCAATGGCAGCATTGTTATTTCCGGACTGGACCAGATATCCGTTATTTAATTACATGCACATCAATTCTTTTCTGATACATGGACTTTTAGTGCTCATTCCGGTGCTTGTTCTGACATCCGGCAGATACAAACCTTCTATAAAAAGGATCTGGCAGATCTTTTTGTTCTTGTTTACAGTTGTTCCCTCTGTCTATGTTATAAACAGGATCTGGGGCTGCAACTTTATGTTCCTCTGTTATCCGTCCAATGGTTCTCCATTTCTGTCTGTTTATCTGCGGCATGGCTATGTTCCATATCTGATCACGTATGCCGTTACAGTTATTCTTTGTATTTTGGTTATATATGGAATACTGGACAAAATCGCTTCCTTTTGTGGTAAAAATGTGGTATACATTAATAGGAAGAATTAGTTGAGAAAAAAAGTCATAATAATAGAAAATATGCGCAGAAAGAACTGCGTATACGGAAGATAGAATACGGAGAATGAGAAAAAATGATAACAAACGATGCGACGCTTTTAAAAGTAAAACATGAAGTATTGTATGAAGTTGCCAAGCTTGCGTATGCCGGACGATTGGAGGAAGAAAGAGACAGTCTTCCTTATAAGATGGTTCCGGGACCGCAGCCGGCATTTCGATGTTGTATCTACCGGGAACGAGAGGTTATCAGACAGAGGATCCGGCTTGCGGAAGGTAAAGCACCGGGTGCTGAAGATGACGGAAATATTGTACAGGTCATTAATTCCGCCTGTGAAGGATGTCCGATCTCCCGATATGTAGTAACAGATAACTGTCAGAAGTGTATGGGTAAAGCCTGTCAGGCAGCCTGCCGGTTTGGAGCGATCAGCATGGGGCGGGATAAGTCCTATATTGATCCATCTAAATGTAAAGAGTGTGGGCAGTGTGCAAAAGCCTGTCCTTATAATGCGATCGCAGATCTGGTACGACCTTGCATGAAGAGCTGCCCTGTGGATGCGATCTCGGTGGCCGATAATGGTACCGGTATTGCCGTGATCAATCAGGACAAATGCATACAGTGTGTTCCTGTGTCCATAAATGCCCGTTTGGCGCGATCGGTTCTAAGACATTTATCGTGGATATCATTAAGAAGATGCGTTCAGATATTAAGGTGTTTGCTATGCTTGCACCTGCAACGATCGGCCAATTTGGTGCAGATATTACGATGGCAAGCTGGAGAACCGCTTTAAAGAAGATTGGTTTTTATGATGTTGTAGATGTATCACTTGGAGCGGACATGACTGCCATGAATGAGGCGAAGGAATGGATCGAAGCCAAGGAGAAGGGGGAGAAGAAGACAACCTCCTGCTGTCCGGCATTTAAGAACTATATTGAGAAGCATTTTCCGACATTAAAGGATGCGATCTCAGAGACAGTATCACCGATGTGTGCAGCATCCCGTTATATAAAGGAAAAATTTCCGGGTGCAGTTACTGTATTCATTGGACCGTGTATCGCGAAGAAAGCGGAATCCATGTCAGGAGAGAAGGATACTGCAGATTATGCACTGACTTATGGTGAGATCCGTGCGATGCTTCGTGCAAAGGGTGTAAAGCTGGAGCCGGAAGAAGATACGGATGATCAGGGCAGTATCTATGGTAAGAAATTTGCAAATGCAGGTGGTGTAACCGCAGCAGTTCTTGAAAGTATGAAAGAACTTGGCTGTACCGGTGATGTATCTGTATGCAAATGCAGTGGCATAACCGAATGCAAGAAGGCATTGACGCTGATGAAGGTCGGAAGACTTCCAGAAGACTTCATCGAAGGTATGGTATGTGAAGGTGGCTGTGTCGGCGGTCCATCGAGACACCGGGATCCAAATCTTGCAATGCGTGACAGAAATGCAGCACTTGCAAAATCATCGGATATATTGATCAAGGACAATCTGGACAAACAGAATGCAGAAACGGTTGATATGATCCGTTAGATATAAGAAGGTAATTGTAATATCGGATGTGGGGACTTCTGATATTACAGGGAAAAGCAGAAACTATTAACAACAAAAGAAAATAAAGAAGAAAGTAAGAAAATTAAATGTCGCCAGACGAAACATAAAATAAGCCCGGCGGCATTTTTTTCGATGGAGGTTACACGCATGGTAGCACAGATTTTGGCACTTGCCATTTTTGTAGTTATGTTCGGATTGATCATATCTGAAAAATTTGAGCGTCATGTTATCACATTGGTATGTGGACTGGCAACACTTGTTCTGGTATTTGGTGTAGCAATGCACAGCATGGATGCGATACTTGAAACATTAAATATCAGAAACATTTTTACACTTTCGTTCTGGTATGAGGCAGGAGCCTCATCCGAGAGTACGGGTGGTATCAACTGGGCCACGATTATCTTTCTTGCGGGAATGATGGTTATGGTAGAAGGTATGGCAAAGGCGGGTTTCTTTCGCTGGCTATGTATGACGATCGCGAAAGCCGTTCGGTATAGGGTCATTCCGATATTTATTACATTCATGATCATGTCATTTGTCCTTGCTATGTTCATTGACAGTATCACGGTTATCCTGTTCTTAGCAGCAGTTACGGTGGAACTGGCGCAGCTTCTGGACTTTAATCCGATTCCGCTGATCCTGTCTGAGATCTTCTGTGCAAATCTGGGTGGATCGGCAACAATGTGTGGTGATCCTCCAAATATCATTGTCGGAACATCCCTTCGGTATTCGTTCTCCGATTTTATTACAAATACCGGCCTGATGGCGGTACTTTCACTGGTGGTTATTATTTTTTACTTTTATTTTTGTTTCAGGAAAGAACTCACTGCATCTTCGGCGTCACAGACTTCGGAGAAAGATCATCCATCACCGGTATCTGCGATCACGGATAAACGGGCATTTGCCATTAGCTGTGTGATCTTTTTATGTGCGGTTGCCTTACTTATCACACATGCACAGACCGGACTGACAGTTGCATTTATCGGTCTGTTTATAGCAATACTGGTTCTTCTGACATCAGGAAAGAATATCGGACATATTTTAAAAAATGTAGATTATAAAACGATCCTTTTCTTTATTGGTCTGTTTGTTGTAGTCGGTGGTCTGGAGCAGACCGGTATTCTGGAACTGGCAGCCGGATTTATCGGGAAGGTAAGCCATGGAAATGCCAAGGTAATGATAGCCATTATTATCTGGGTATCCGCGATCGCAAGTGCATTTGTAGATAATATTCCATTTGCCGCAACCATGATCCCGGTTATCAAGACTCTGGCAGCATCGACAGGTGTGGATCTCTCGGTTCTTGCATGGTCACTGGCAATGGGTACAGATATCGGTGGAAGTGCGACTCCGATCGGGGCATCGGCAAATGTTGTCGGAATGTCGATCGCGGCAAAAGAAGGTCATCCGATCTCTTGGGGCAAATATTGTAAGGTATCGGCTCCGGCATCCGTTATCGTTATTCTGATCTCAATGGTCTGCATTTATCTGCGATATTTCTAAATTATAATAAAGGTGGAATATAACTGCAACCAGCTAATTATATATTGACATTACCAAAGATTTCGTAATGAGATGCATAGTGCCAGTAAATACGAGTGCCTGTTTGAGTCCGAAGGACGAGTTGGCACAGGAGTATTTACGAATCAGGCATATGCAGCGAATAGAAATCGACGTAAGTCAATATATAATTAGCTGGTTGTAGTTATAATTCCCCCGTTTTTTGTAAAAATGAACTGCAAAAAACTGTTGACAGATAAGTGAAATATGGTACTATAGGTAAAGTAGTTTTCAAACTACGTTTGAAGTTAACGAAAAACCCAGAATAAAGTCTGGAAAAACCGAGAACGAAGTTGCAAAAACGTGAAAAAAGGAAACACATTTTTCATTATATAGATCATTATTTTACGGAGGAACAGACAGTATGATAACAGAGTTAAAACCGGAAGAAGGAATTGCCGGAAAGTTTGTCAAGACAGCATTTGATGAGAATGGTGTATTAAGCAAGATTGAATTTACAAATGATGAGACCTTTAATTTTGCATTTGATGTAGTGGATGCATTAGCAGAAAAGACACCGGATAAGACAGCATTGATCTATGTGTCCAGAGATAAGGAAGAAAAGAAGTTTACATTTAAAGAGATCAAAGAGTATTCCAATATGGCAGCAAATTATTATAAGAGCCTTGGTATCAAGAAGGGCGACAGAGTGCTGCTGGTATTAAAGCGTCATTATCAGTTCTGGTTTACGATCCTTGCACTTCACAAGATTGGAGCTGTAGCAATTCCTGCAACCAATATCTTAAAGGTAGAAGATTACAGATACAGAATTGAAGCTGCAAATGTAAAGGCTGTTGTATGTACAGCTGATGACAAGATTCCGGATGCAATGGCAGCCATCGATCCGGATGATAAGGTGATCAAGGTTATCGTAAATGGTGAGAGAGAGCATTTCCATCCATTTGATAAAGATATCCTTTCATTCAGCAAAGAATTTGCACGTCCGACAGGTGAAGATACAGTCTATGCACATGATACCATGATCATCATGTTCACATCAGGAACAACCAAGCATCCAAAGATGGTTGCACATAATCATCTGTATGCACTTGGACATTATATTACAGCAAGATATTGGCATAACGTAAAGACGGATGGTATTCATTTTACAGTATCCGATACTGGCTGGGGTAAGGCTCTCTGGGGCAAGCTCTATGGTCAGTGGTTATGCGAGACCTGTATCTTCGTTTATGATTTTGATGTATTCAGTGCAGACAATATCATGAAGCTTGTAGAACAGTACAAGATCACAACCTTCTGTGCGCCACCGACCCTTTACAGAATCCTTGTTAAGATGGATCTGAGCAAATACGACCTTTCCGCACTGACTTACTGCACAACTGCAGGAGAAGCTCTGAATCCGGAAGTATTCTATAAATTCAAAGAGATGACAGGATTTACGATCTTTGAAGGCTTTGGTCAGACAGAGACTACACTTGCGATCGGAAATCTGAAAAATACAACACCGAGACCGGGTTCCATGGGTAAGGCAAGCCCACTCTATGATGTTCACATTATGAGACCGGACGGAACACTTGCTGATGTAGATGAGACCGGTGAGATCGTTATTAAGATTGCAGATGGCGAACCATATGGTCTGTTCTCTACTTATAATAATGATGAGAAAATGACAAAAGAAGTTAAGCACGACGGTTATTACCACATGGGTGATACCGCATATATGGACAAGGATGGATATTTCTGGTTCGTAGGCCGTGTGGATGATATCATCAAGGTTGCCGGATACCGTGTTGGACCTTTTGAGATTGAAAATGAGATTATGAAGATCCCATATGTTCTGGAATGTGCAGTTACAGCTATACCGGATGGAACCAGAGGACAGGCGATCAAGGCAACGATCGTTCTGACAGAAGGAACGGTTGGCGATGATAACCTGAAGAAAGAGCTGAAGCGTTATTTCAAGGAGAACATGGCGAGCTACAAACGTCCTCGTGTGATCGAATTTGTCGATGAGATGCCAAAGACGATCAGTGGTAAGGTAAGACGTGTAGAGATCAAAGAGAAAGACTGGAAATAAGTCCGGACGATTATCTGCTGGGATAGATTACAGGCAGATGAAATGACATAGCCTGTGAGAAGCAGGCAGGAAATGGAGATGTTCATAAAATGATAGATATGGAAATTAAGCCATATGAGCGTATGGTTTATTACTATGAAACTGACAGAATGGGAATTGTTCATCATTCTAACTATATCAGATGGTTTGAGGAAGCGAGACTGGACTGGATGAAGCAGATTGGATGGGATTACAAGACCATCGAGGACGACAATATCATTATTCCGGTATTGTCGGTATCTGCGGAATACAAAACCATGTCCAGATATGGAGACAACATTGTGATCTATGTAAAGCTTGCAGAGTACACAGGCATCCGTATTGGATTTTCCTATGAAGTACATGACAAGAAGACTGGAGAGCTTCGGTGCGTCGGCACATCCTGTCATTGTCTGCTGGATGAGAACAATAAGCCGGTGTTCATGCGGAAACGTTATCCGGAGAAGGATGCGTTCTTCAAGGAGCTCATGAAGCAGCAGGCTGAAGAATAATATTATAAAAAACGCCCACACCGTGATCAGATCATTTCTTTATGCAGAACACTTTCGTTCTGTGTCTCACGTAGCGGTACTAAATTCACCGCAGAGCGGTTCATCAAGGACCGACGGGAGACAAGGTCTGCCAAAAGAAATATCTGATCACAGCGTGGGCGTTTTTTATAGCTACATTTGTTTGTGTCTCACGTAACGCAAGTGCTCTGCATAAAGAAATGATCCGGACATGGTGAGAGTTTTATAGAATTGCCAAGTTTCCCTGCCAGATCCTCGCTGTTGACACATTGTTTTATAATTGCTAGTATAGGCTTGATATAGGGGATTTCCATGCGGAATCAGGTATTATGTATGAGCTTGTTAGGAAAACTTGTTAAGAAAGATTATGAAGATCATGGCTGCAGGGCATGATGTATTTTGAAATGATATGAGGTTAGAATGAGAAAGATAAAAGAAAACAGAGAGAAAATGTATAGATCGCGTTGGACGAAAATTGTTAGTTATATGTTGGTAATGGTGATGGCTGTTTCCTTGTTTGGACAGGTTGCTGTGAATGGAGCATTTGACGGAACTGGCAAACAGGCAGGCACAGGTGTGATCGCGGGGCTTAGCCAGGTAGAGGCAGCTTCGGATACTTCTATTGATTATAAGGCGGCTTTGAAGGAAACGTCTGTTGCAATCGAGAAAAAACTGACAACCTATAAGGTGGAAGTGGCAGATGAAACAGGCGGAACTTCCGTCGTAGACTGGTATGGTCCTGCAAATGCTTCAATCGGTGGCGAGTGGGCTGTGATCGGAGAAAGCCGTTATGGACGGAAGAATGTATTGTGGTATCGTGCCTATTATGAGAATCTGGTACGGGTATTACAGGCAGCCGGAGAAGCACAGGCATCTGCTGATGGAACAACTACAGGCGGAAGTGCAAAGACTGTGCCATTGAAGCTCGACAGCAGAAAGGGAACGGAAAATTCCAGAGCCATTCTTGCACTGACTGCTATGGGGATAGATGCGTCAAACGTAGAAGGGTATGATCTGACAGCAGCTTTGTCGGATATGACATATGTAAAAAAACAGGGCTTAAATGGACCAATCTGGGCGTTGATTGCGCTGGATTCCGGTAATTATGAGATACCGCAGATCACATCGGGTAAAACAACAGCCCAGGTATCCAGAGAAAAATTGTTATCTTATATATTAAGCAGTGAGCTTACAGATGGTGGATTTAATCTGACGAAAAGTGATTCACAGGGGGCAGATCCGGATGTGACAGCAATGGCATTGCAGGCATTTGCACCATATTATACCGGACGGATAACTGTTGGAACAGAACTTCAGAAGCAGATCAGGGAAGCAGTGGACCGGAACATACAAGTTCTCTCAGATATGCAGAAAACCTCCGGAGCATACAGTTCATATGGAAGTGAGAATGCAGAAAGCACGGCACAGGTGCTGGTGGCTTTATCCAGTCTTGGAATTGATGGAAGAACGGACAGTCGTTTTGTAAAAAATGGAAAGTCTGTGCTGGATGGTCTGTTGTATTTTTATATATCATCAACCGGAATGTTTAAACATGTAGACACGGAAAAATCCGGCAATCAGATGGCGACCGAGCAGTCGTTTTACGCATTGGTAGCGTATCAGAGGTTCCAGAATAAAAAGGCAACCTTGTATGATATGACAGATGCGGATAAAGCATGTGTTATGGATCTGACAGATTGCAGCGTAACCATTTCAAAGACCGCATACATATATACCGGAAAGACGATCAGACCTGCAGTGACTGTTACCTGTAAAAAGCTGGATGGAACAACGATCACTTTAAAAAAAGACACAGATTATACAGTCACATATAAGAATAATAAAATGCCGGGCAAGGCAACGGTCGTAGTAAAAGGTAAGGGTGATTATACTGGAAGCGTAAGCAGAACGATCACGATCGCACCGACGGCAACGGTGATTTCTTCGGTGACAAATACAGAAACCGGAATCCGGCTGAAATGGAAAAAGACGACAGACGCAGAGAAATATATCATATATCGTAAAGCGAAAAATGGCTCCTGGAAGAAATATAAGTCGGTAAAGGCGGCAAATGGATGTTCCTTTACAGATACTAAAGTTACAAATGGAAGCAAATACGCATATAAGATACGGGCGTATGCGGATGGTGTATATGGAGCATACAGTTCCATACACACAATATACCGAGTAAAACAGCCAGCCCTGAAAGTAAAAAAGACAGGAAAAGGCAGACTGAAGTGTTCCTGGAAGAAGAACACGAAGGCGAACAGTTACCAGATCATGTATGGAACGAAGGCGTCCATGCAGGGGGCAAAGACGATCGCGATAAAAAAAGCCGGAACCGTGAAAAAGACTATAGCCGGATTAAAAGCCGGAAAGAAATACTATGTACGGATCCGGAGCTGTAAAACGGTGAATAAAAGGAAGTATTACAGCAGTTGGAGCAAGACCGTAAATATCCGGGCGTGATCGGGATCGTAGAAGCTGACTAAACATGCAGATACCCGGAGAACAGAAACTACAGGTACAATAAATACCGTATGACAGAAAGCAGCAGCATATGAAGTTCATTAAAAAAAATTTAAAAAAAATAATTGGTATTCTGGCGGTGGTGCTGATCCTTACCATGGCATTCTGGTATGGTGGAAATGCACCGGGTTCCAGAGGCTTTTCCGGATTTGGAAAGCAGCATACGGAATCCCGGAATTCGACCGAACTGGCAGAAACTGAAACCGGTCAGGAGGAAACCGGAAGGTCATCGATGACGGAATCGGAAACAACAGACGGTCAGGACGCTGATAGTCAGGACACGGATCGTACAGATGAGACATCAGAAGGAGTGGCAACAGAAGATGGACAGGATCCATATGGCCCGGATGGACAAGGCTCCTCAGGGACGACAGAGGTTCTGACCGAACAGCCAACGACGGAACAAACGACTGAAACAAAAGAACCGAAAACAACGGAACAGCCAACGACGGAAGAAGAACCGGGGCAGAATACGACAGAAGCTCCAACGACGGAACGGCCGGCGCATCAGAAACCGGAGAAGCCTGCAACAACGGAAGAACCGGAAACGACAGAGCAGAAGCAGACCGAGGAGCAGACATATACCTGCACGATATCGATTAACTGCGATAATATTCTGAAAAACTGGAATATGTTAGATAAGAGTAAGCAGTCCTGTGTACCTGCCGATGGCTGGATACTGAAGGAAGTCGAGGTAGAATTTAAAAAGGGACAGACCGTATTTGATGTATTAAAGGATATTACGAAAAAAAAGAGTATACAGCTTGAATATTCCTTTACTGCATTATACGGAAGCTACTACATTGAGGGAATTCATAATCTGTATGAATTTGACTGCGGAGAATTATCCGGTTGGGAGTATTGTGTCAATGGGAAGTTCCCGGCATTTGGATGCTCAAAATATGTATTGAAAGATGGAGATAAGATTGAATGGAAATACACCTGTGACCTTGGAGCAGATGTAGGAAATCCATATTTTGAATAACAGACAGGAGAAACAGGTGAAGAAGATCAGAAGGGATGCATTTGCAGACAGTCATCCAATCGTGAATTTGATATATTTTATATTTGTCATCGGATTTGCAATGATGTCGCTTCATCCGGTTAGTTTAGGGATCGCTTTTTTGGGAGCGGTCTCATATTCTATCTGCCTGAATGGCAGACGGGCACTATATCAGAATCTGCGCTATATGCTGCCGGTTGTGATATTGACGGCACTCATTAATCCGGTATTCAGTCATCAGGGGGTGACGATCCTGCGGTATCTGCCGTCCGGCAATCCGCTGACGCTCGAATCTATTCTGTATGGTATAGCGGCTGCTGTAATGCTGGTGACAGTACTGTGCTGGTTCTCATCCTTCAATAGGATCATGACTTCTGATAAAATGATCTATCTGTTTGGGCGGCTGGCACCGTATCTGTCGATCGTTCTGTCTATGACGTTGAAGTTCCTGCCGGAATTTACCGCAAGGATCCGACAGGTATATCAGGCACAGAAAGCGGCAGGCTGTGTGATGTCTGGGAAATATTTTAAACGGCTTCGAACCGGTATGCGGGTGATCTCTTCGGCAGCAACCTGGGCGTTAGAACGGGCGGTCATAACAGGTGACAGTATGAAGAGCCGGGGATATGGGTTAAAAGGCAGGACAGCATATTCGTTATTTCATTTTAGAAAAAGTGATGGCTGCTGTCTGGTCGTGATTCTGGCAGCGGGAAGCTTTGTTGCGGCAGGAATGATCCGGGGCGTGATCGATTGGCAGTATTATCCGGATATAACAGGAAATGGATCAGACGGAATGGGAACTGCGGTATTTGCAGGCTATCTGTTATTAGTAAGCCTGCCATGTGTGATGCATTTGTATCAGGCAATCCGGGAAAGGAAGAAAAGATGAAATTATATGAGATCGATAATCTGACATTTGCATATCCGGATATTGCATCGGAGAGGGATGATGTTTATCTGAAGCCGGTATTAAAGGATATCGGCCTTTCCATAGAAAAGGGCAGCTTTGTCATTGTCGCAGGTGGTTCCGGAAGTGGGAAGACGACATTGCTCAGACAGTTGAAATCCGTTTTGACACCTCGTGGAAAACGGGAAGGAACTGTCTGTTTTCAGGGGAAAAAACTTGGAGACATAGATGATCGTGTACAGACGGAGCAGATCGGATTTGTTGTACAGGATGTAGATGCACAGCTTGTAACGGATAAGGTATGGCATGAGCTTGCATTTGGGCTGGAAAGTCTTGGATATGATAATGCCTTTATTCAGAAGCGGGTAGCGGAAATGTGCTCATTCTTTGGTCTGGATGGGATTTTTCACAAAAAGGTAAATGAATTGTCCGGCGGACAGAAGCAGTTGGTAAACCTGGCATCAGTCATGGCAATGGCGCCGGAGGTGGTGATCTTAGATGAGCCGGCAAGCCAGTTAGATCCAATGGCAGCGAGGGAATTTTTTCAGTGCCTGTATCGTATTAACCGGGAACTTGGAACTACAGTGATCCTGACAGAACACAGACTGGAGGAAATCTGGCCGATGTGCAGCCAGTTCATTCTGATGGAAGATGGCAGAGTGATCTATGATGGAAGCATTGCAGATGGCGTGGTGCTGTTGGCACAGAATGCACCGGCAATCGAGATCCCTGCGGCATGCAGGATAGCATTTGGATTGTCAGGTTATGGAGTTACAGACTGTCCGGTTACAGTTGCAGAGGGCAGAGAATGGCTGCGGCAGTATGATGAGAAACATGAACAGATGGCAGCAGGGGGACAGTCAGAGCAGGCGGATACGCAGGGAAAAAATCAGACAGCGGAGAACGTGATCGATATTAAGGATGTATTTTTTCATTATCCATCCATGGAGAAAGAGGTATTGTCCGGACTTACCTTGTCGGTAAAGCGGCAGGAGATCCTTGCCATAAATGGTACAAATGGATGCGGAAAGTCAACATTGTTATCCCTGATCGCAGGGAACTACCGGCCGGACAGAGGCAGGATCCGGCGGGAGAAGCAACTCCGGATCGGATATCTTCCGCAGGATCCCAAGCTGTTATTTACTGCAAATACAGTTGGAGAAGAACTGGGACTGATCCGCAGACATGGGACGTTTGAGGTGGCGGAGCAGGAGATTTCGAAGGAGACAATATGGAACAGTATTCATTTCTGCCGGCTGGAATCTGTACTGACGCAGCATCCATATGATCTGTCAGGGGGAGAACAGCAGAGACTTGGACTTGCAAAGGTACTGCTTGCTGCTCCGGATGTGATACTGATGGATGAACCGACAAAGGGCATGGATGCAGCATTTAAAAAGCGGTTTTCGCATATGATGAAGAAGCTTAAAGCTTCCGGACATACGATCGTGATGGTAAGTCATGATATTGAATTCTGTGCAGAAACGGCTGACAGGATCTGTCTGATCTTTGATGGCAGAGTGGCAACGGTTGCGGGAACAAACGATTATTTTTCAGGAAATGAATTCTATACGACTGCGGCAGCCAGAATAGCAAAAGGAACAATTCGGGACGCTGTAACGGTTGAGGATATTCTGCATGCATATGGTAAAACCGGTGCTTGGGATCAACCGGATGACGATATAGATGACGGAATTGTATGGACAGATACTGGGAACAGGAAGGAAAATGACGAAGCAAAGCAGGAAGAAGACCGGATAGGAAGCGGCACTCAAAGCGAGATATCAATACAGGAGAAAAAACCGGAAAAAATGTCATTTGTCCGAAAACTGGGACTTCTACTTACAACGGTTATCATGGCGTTCTGTTTTTATAAGACAATGACACAGGCGGATCTGACCCGGCTGATTGAGGATGGAACGGTGACCGGAGAAGGTATACAATATCTGATCTTGTATGGTATATTTATATTGGCAACGGTCATATATATTCTGTTGCTGCGTCCGGTCGGAAGAAACAGGGATCAGGATATTGACCTGCGCAGAAGGAACCGGATCAGCAGAAAAAAATTGATCATAACGGTTCTTTGTATTGCAGCAGTGGCAGGAACGATCTGGTTTGGCAAGACGGTTCTGTCAGACCGGAAGTATTATTTTATTTCCCTTCTGGTTCTGATCGAAATGATGATACCGTTTCTCACAGCCTTTGAGACAAAGGCACTGGGAGCACGGGATATTGTAACGGTGGCAGTTCTGTGCGCGCTTGCTACAGTCGGAAGAACAGCATTTTTTATGATACCGAATTTTAATCCGGTTATGGCGATCGTGATCATCAGCGGGGTAGCATTTGGATGTGAGACCGGATTTGTGACCGGAGCGGTGACGATGCTGGTATCGAATATGGTATTTGGACAGGGACCGTGGACACCATGGCAGATGTTTTCACTTGGCCTGGTTGGTTTTGCGGCGGGGCTTGTATTTAATAACAGCCGGGTCAGAAGTCAGAATGTGACGAAACTTGGCTTGTGTATCTTTGGCGGCCTGTGCTGTATTCTGATCTATGGCGGTATCATGAATCCGGCGTCTGTGATCATGTGGCAGCCGGCAGTGAACCTTAAGATGATCGTGGCAGCGTATGTAACCGGCTTTCCGTTTGATGTGGTACAGGGATTTGCGACGGTTCTGTTTCTGTGGATCATGGCCCGGCCATTTTTGCTGAAACTGGACCGGATCAAGATAAAATATGGAGTATTGTGTGAGGTAAAACAGCATGCTTAGAAATTGTAGTCTGGAAGAGATATCGGATGGTCGTTTATACGATCAGACGGATATGGTAAAAGCATATTGCAATGAATGTAAAGGGTGTCATGCCTGCTGTGAGGGAATGGGAAATTCCATCATCTTAGATCCGCTGGATGTGAGCAGACTGACAAAGGAGACAGGGAAGAGTTTTGAAGCTCTGCTTGCCGATACGATAGAGTTAAATGTTGTAGATGGGTTGATCCTTCCAAATATCAAGATGGTAAATGGAACATGTACTTTTTTAAATGCAGAAGGCAGATGTGGGATCCATGCGGCAAGGCCGGGATTCTGCAGACTGTTTCCGCTTGGCAGATATTATGAGGATGGCGGATTTAAATACTTTCTTCAGATCCATGAATGTGATCGGGCAGGCAAGGTGAAGGTCAAGGTATCGAAATGGATCGATACACCGGATCTGCCGAGATATACAGAGTACATTAATGAGTGGCATGATTTTCAGAAGCAGGTGCAGGAGACATTTGCACGGATCCGTATGCAGGACGGGGCAGAAGAAAGTAAGGATGCACGGATCAAGCAGATGTGTATGTATATTCTGAATATCATGTATGTTGCGAGATATGAGGAGAACCGGGATTTTTATGAGCAGTTTGAGATGCGATTGGAGCATCTGAAGGAACTGCTTGAGTCAGGAATCTAGCAGACAGATCCTGATCGGGAACGGTATAAATGCGGATAAGAGGCGGGGAGTGTGAACGATGGTAAAAAGAGCATATAAAAGACTGGCATTTTATATAAGTATATTTGTGATCCTTATGGCAGGCGTGATCCTGATCTTCTGTGCAAGAGAGATCCGGGAGACAACGGAGCAGGTGGATGATGAGATGAACAATAATATAGATTATGCCGCTATGTCCTGTCAGAACTGCCTGTCGGATGCGATCGATATTCTGACAGTGAATTATTTCACAGTGCAGTATATGCATGAGTCGGGATATAGTATGGATGAGTTCCGTACATATTTTACCGAACAGACCGATTATCTGAAAAATGAAGAAAGTATGCAGTATCTGGGGATTTATGGATATATTGACGGAGAACTGATGCTGAGTACTGCATGGGAGCAGCCAGAGGGATATCGGATCGAGGATCGTTCCTGGTATCAGGAGATGAAGCAGAATGGTACAGAACTTACGATCACGACACCATATCTGGATATGAAGACGAACCGGCAGGTGGTATCCGTCGGACGTATGTTTCGGGACGGTTCGAACCTGATTGGTGTGGATGTTGATCTGGAGGTGCTGTCAGATCTTCTGAAAGAGTTGGATGCAGGAACGGGTGAGGTCTATATTGTAGATCAGACCGGAAGTATTATTGCAGGCGGAGAGTCTGCATATATGGGAAAGACACTGGACAGCATGTATCACAGAACGGACGCATATGAGACTTATGTTTCAGATATTGATAAGGAACTTGCGTTGGAGACAGAAGGTACGGTCAGTTATAAGACAGATAATGCATGGATATCTGTGAAGCCAATCCTTGATAACTGGTATGTGGTTGCGATCGTGGATAAGAATGAAGTCAGCAAACTGGCAGCAAAAAATGCAATTCCTTCTGCGGTGACACTGATTGTTGTACTGCTGGTATTCTTCATGCTTTATATGAACTTGTTTGTCCGTGTATACCGGACGGGAAAAAAGGGCAGAGCTTCGATTGGGATTGAACGGTATGAGTCCGGTTCTGTTCTGCAGGATAACAGGCGTGTAAAACAGGTTGTATTCTATGTATATATTTTATTGGCTACATATTTTGTCATGATGTTTTACAGGTTTCAGAAGGCTCCGGTGTTCATTGTTGTGACATTGACCACAATGTTGGTCAGCTTTCTTGTGACTTTTATCAGAAAGACTACGGTAAAGATACATGGATTATGTATGTCGGGCTGCCTGTTTGCAATCGTTGCGATGTATGGACTGGTACCGGGTGAACATAACCGCCTGACTGATATGTTTCTTGCGGCAGCCGTTGTTGTGTCATTGTACCAGAAGATGGAACTGAATATATTTATGCTGATCAGTACCATCGTTTATTATTTGTATATGGTTCTTGCCGGCCGCTATATATCACAGGCAGATCCACTCGATGTCAGCGAGACGGTTATGGATCTGCTTATCATATTGATTGGAAGTCTGATGCTTCTTGTGGTGATCGCATGGAACAAGCAGCTTCAGGTTCGTTTGAAACAGAAGGCAGAAGAAGCAGAGGCTGCGGCGAACAGCAAGTCCGCATTTCTTGCAAACATCTCACATGAGATCAGGACTCCGTTAAATGCGATCCTGGGTATGAATGAGCTGGTGCTCCGGGAGAGCAGACAGCCGCATATCAAGGAATACGCTATGTATATCAAGAATTCCGGTAAATCGTTGCTTACGATCATCAGTGATATTCTGGATCTGTCCAAGATTGAAGCCGGAAAGGTATATCTGGTGAATGAGAACTATTCGCTGAGCAGCCTTGTGGAGGATGTTGAACGATCCATCCAGAAGCGTATTATGGAAAAAGGGCTGGAACTTAAGATCTATGTAGAACCGGAGCTACATGAGAATTTGAAGGGTGACGAGGTGCGTATCAAACAGATTATTATGAACCTTTTAACAAATGCAGTAAAATATACAGAAAAGGGTGAAGTTCGTCTCTATATCACAGGAACTGTTATGGATAATAAACAGAACCTGACGATTGAAGTTTCCGATACTGGCATTGGTATGCGGAGTGAGGATATGGATAAGCTGTTTACAAATTTTGAACGACTGGATCTGAAGCGGAACCGCTCAGTTGAAGGTACAGGACTGGGACTTCCGATCACCAAGAATCTGCTGGTTGCAATGGGTGGAGATATTACAGTCAGCAGTGTATATGGTGAAGGTTCCACATTTACGGCAACGGTTGGACAGGAGATCGTAAATGAAGAACAGATCGGGGATTACAGAAAGAAATATAAAGAACAGCTTCATCAAGAGGTCTGTTATCAGGAGTCCTTCCATGCAGAGGATGCCCGGATCCTGGTTGTAGATGATAATGAGGTTAATCTGAAGGTCGTGGTTGGACTTGCAAAGAATACAAAACTTCAGATCGATACGGCACTTAGTGCGGCAGAAGGACTGGAACTGATCCGCCAGCATACCTATCAGCTTCTGCTGATCGATCATATGATGCCGGAAATGGATGGAATCGAGATGCTCCAGCATGTGAAGACCATGGATGGCGGCATTTATAAAGATATACCGGCAGTTGCGATTACGGCAAATGCATTATCAGGAGCAAAGCAAACGTATCTGGATGCTGGCTTCTGCGGTTATCTGTCGAAGCCGATCAATCCGGAACGCTTTGAACAGATCATTAAAGATAATCTTCCACAGGAATATGTAACGGAATGTGGAGACGGGAATGGAGATACTGTCACAGGAGGACAGGAAACAGACGGCACACCGGATCTACAGCAGGCAGAAGAATGGAGCATACCGGGAATTGATATCGCGAAAGCCTTATCCTATATTGGCGGAAGCAGAGAGCTGTATATCAGTCTGCTGCAGACTTATCTGGATGGAAGTGAAGAACGGATCCAGAAGCTTGAAGAATGTAAGAACAAAGAAGACATTTTTAATTATGATATAACGATCCACGGCCTGAAGGGAATATCCGCAAGCATTGGTGCAGATTCTATGGCGGCAGCCGCTGCAGGGCTGGAAGAAGCATGTAAGGATCCACAGACGGCATTGGCGTACATTCAGATGAATCATGACCAGGCAGTAAGCCAGTACCGGGAGCTTCTGGAGCAGATAAAAAAATGGCTTGCGAATATAGAAACAGATGGTAAAATAGAAAAAGAAGCGGTCACAAATATAACGGAGATGCTTACGATCATCAGTGAATTAAAAACTGCTGTTTTTGAGTATAAAGAGAAAGCTGCATGCACCTGTCTGGAACGATTGTACAAGATAGAGATACCGGAGTTAGCAGATGAAATGGGTGCAAAGTATTATGGAATACTCGATAAGCTGTATCAGTATGTTTCAGATTATGATATGGATAAAGCTTATGAACTGGCAGAAAAACTGGAAACGGATATTAGGAGGATACTTAAGTGAAACGAACAGTATTGGTTATAGATGATGATAAGATGATACTTGATATGATCCAGGGAATCCTGGAGGACAAATTTGAAGTATCAGCCGTGAATGATGGACAGAAGGCGTTCCGTGTCCTTGAACGGATTCATCCGGATGTCATCCTGTTGGATCTGAAGATGCCGGGTATGGATGGATATGATGTGATATCCAGACTGAAGGTGAATCAGGAATATAAGAGTATTCCGGTTATTTTCCTGACGGCAGTTACAGATGAGTATTCAGAGACAAAATGCTTTGAAGCAGGAGCGGAAGACTACATCTGTAAACCATTTACAGCGAATGCATTAACAGCGCGGCTCGAACGTGTCTTAAATATTCATGAGTGTGTAAGGATATAAGAAACAATGGGAAAAGAGACAAAGACAAATGCGATGCGGATTCTCGATCGTATGAAGATTCCGTATACGCTCAATCAATATAACTGTGAAGAATTTATCGATGGTGTGCATGTTGCAGATATGCTTGGACAGAGCTACGACGAGAGCTTCAAGACGATCGTTACGGTCGGAAAGAGTCAGGGATATTATGTATTTGCACTTCCAATCGACAAAGAGATCGACCTGAAAAAAGCAGCTAAGGTTGTCGGTGAGAAAAACCTTGAGCTACTTCCTGTAAAAGATATCAATAAAGTTACCGGGTATATCCGTGGCGGCTGTACACCGATCGGCATGAAGAAAGCATATCCGACCGTGATCCATGAAAGTGCGGAAACACTTCCTCAGATGATCGTATCCGGTGGACGCCTTGGCGAACAGATCATGTTAAAGCCGGATGATTTAGTTCGCGCGGTGAACGGACGGTATGCGGATATTATATCGGCTAAGTGATTTTTGACATTAGAAGATTATAGATAAAGTCGTAATAAAACAAATGGGGAGAGAATTAAATGGAGAGGAAGGACTGGATTGATCAGTTGAGAGGCTTTGCCTTTTTTATTGTTGTTTTGTGTCATGCAAGTGTGCTCGGAGTGATATCACATGTTGGAGCGGCATTTCATATGCCGTTGTTTTTTATGATATCAGGATTATTATTTTATCCGGAAAAAGTGTTGGAAAGAAGTTTGATTTCGCAGGTTGGACATAAGTTTCAAAGTATTATTATTCCATATTTTTGGGTTGTATTTTCGTTATTTCCAATATGGGTATTAAATTATCGGGTTTTGCGAAAGGGAAAAGCAAATTATTGGCATACATTAATAGGAAATCTTGTATCGCAGGATAAAATTTATCCTGCGACTGTAAATCCGGTTTGGTTTCTTGGAGCATTATTTTTTGCATATTTATATATTCTGATTATAGTAAAAATAACAGGAAGACAACGATGGCTTCGGTTACTTATGGCATTTGGCATCATGGCTCTGGGATTTTATTTTTCAGATAAGCAGTTGCCATACCATGTTAATACAGGAATGGTCGGAGCAGGTTATATTTATACTGGTTATTTGGTTCGCAGATATATACTGGAAAAGAATGTATTGAGAAATTATAAGAACCTTGTAATAGTTATACTTACAACAATTGGATTTGTTAGTGCATTCAGCAATAAGACTGTGTTCATGGTATATGGACAATATTATTCAATACCATTATTTGTGACATCATCATTAACATTTAGTATTGCCCTGATCTTGTTATTCAGCGAGTTCTCAAAGGATAAAGTTCTTGCTTTTATGGGAAGAAATACATTATTTGCGCTGGGAGCACATATAGCTTTAATTCGAATATGTCAAGCAATATGGGCAGATAAATTATCAAGTTCGTTTATCAAAATGTTCATGGTGTTTGGTGTAGAAGCTTTGCTTCTGGGAATTGCATATGTGATGAATCGGTGGTGGCCATATATGAATGGCAAGTATACAGCGAATACTAATTCAAAGAAAGCTTTTATTTTTCGAATGATTATGGTTTGCTGGTGCATGATCGTGCCGGTATGGATGAGTGTTGTACGATGGCTGACAGATGAAAAGGGCAGAAGTTTTATTTTTACAGTTTTATTTACAATTTTAATAGGGGGATTATTTACAATCATCACTTCTAAATATGTAAAGTGGATATATCTTGAAAAGAAACAGGTATAAAAAAGAGGCTTCCTAACGATAATTCGAACAGGAAGCCTTTATGTTTAATGAATAAAATGTTCAATCCATTTTGTTAATTGGTTTACAATTAATGCTAATACAATAGATATGGCAACCATAATCAGCTCATTTCGACCATAACAGGTAGGGTGACCGTAATCGCGCATAACACCTCGTACAGTAACATGTGCCAGATACAATTCCAGAGAATATTTGCCGAACCATTCAAAGAACTTCTTTATCCAATTATGTATTTTTTCAAAATGTTTCAGCTTGCTGAATAAAATTGCAATTAAAATACATGCACTGATATTGAGAAAAGCAGCAGAATATCGTGCGAATATGATCTTGCTTCCTTTTCGAAACTGAATTGCAAATAACGATAAGAGCATTAATCCATAAGTCCCGCCGGATATAGACCTTTTTTCATATGAGTATTTGCCGATAAAACAGCCTAAACAGAAAAAGGGAATACGTAATAAGGCCAGATTGGTATTATCAAACAACTCTTTATTGGATAAGCGGATTACAAATGTGATCATGGTAAAAAAAGTAAATAAATTAATTATACGCATTTGCTCAGATTCTTCATCTGGTGCCTTATCTATTGCGCGGAAAATGAATGGAAAGATAAGATAACAAAAGCAAATTAATAAAATATACCAGAACCATGACATCCCTCGGGTGAAAAATGAATAAAAGGACAAATCAGAGAAAAAAGCTTTTACCCCAGTCTTATCAAATAAAAAATCATTCCAGCAGAGCGCAGGGATGGCAATTAAAAAATAAGGAATAAGAATCCGTGTGAATCTCCGCTTATAAAACTGGGAAATATCCGGATGCTTTTTCATTGCGTAGTACAAACCAAAACCGGATAAGAAAAGAAAACCGTCTACACTTGAACTGGTGATATAGTTACGGAAAAATTCTACCCATCCGTTTTTGTGGACGTGATAGATGCCACAGTCCTCCACATAATGAAAGATTATAATACATATAATAGAAATTCCCATCAAAACCCCACGATAATCTGAGATTACATCCCATGTTGGTCTTTTCCTTGTCTTTACAGTATTCATTTTAAACTCCTTTTTCAATATATATTACTGGTTCAATGTGCAAAAACAATCATACCGCAAAAAGTAAAGCTTGTACATATGCCAATATTAACAAATCGGATAAAACAATGAAATGTCGCGGATGCTATCTTAATAAATATAACATGGGCTTGCCTGAACTTATGTTATGTTCTATAATAAACCTAATTATGTTTATTAATACAAGAGGAGTCAGGATCAATGCATTTAGGTGTATTAAAAAAGTTTTTAAATAAAAAAATAGATGGAAAAGAAATCAATACAGAGGCTGCAGGGAAAGCTGATATTACAGAGAAAGTAATACTGGAAGATCAGGAGATAGATATTGAACAGAAAAAAGAACTGATCGAACAGGCAAAGCAGGAAAAACTGGATCAGATCCGGGCAATGGAAGATGAGATAAATGCAGAGGAAACCGCTCATGTTCATGAGATCTGTGCAGGAAAAGAAAAGGACAAGGTATGGGCGTTCTGTGCCGGGCAGTACAGTAATGATTTTCGGGGGAATCCAAAATATCTGTTTTTGTATATCAATAATTATAGAAAAGATATTGTTCCATACTGGCTGTGTGATGATGTAGAACTGATCGAGATGATCCGTGGTATGGGCTTTCATGCATATCGCATGGGAACACCTCAGGCAGAAACGATCATCAGCTATACCGGCGTACTGGTTTCTGAGCAGGTAAAGGCATTTATTCCGGATGGACTGGAACAAGCAAAGTATCTGAATCTCTGGCACGGTGTTGGCGGTGTAAAGGTTGTAGAGCGTAAGATCAAAGAAGGACGTTTACTGCCGGAGCTTGCAAAGAAATATATTGCAAGAAATGAATATTATCGTACCTATGAATTATATCTGGCACCATCTGCATTTATTGAGAATATAGCAAAGGCGGAGCTTGGATTAACGGAGAAGCAGATTGTAAGAGCCGGATATCCAAGATGCTTGTATCAAGCGAATTATAAGAAGATTGAAACATATGATCATGATCTGATCGGACAGAAGGGGCTTCCGGAGGATACCAAGATTGTTGCATATACACCAACGTATCGGAATAATCCGGATGGTGAGCTGTTCTCCAAGGCAATTCCGGATATTGACCGTATCATAGAGGTATGTGAGAAAGAGCATCTGTTGATGATATTTAAGATGCATCCGCTGCTTGAAAAGGAACAGGGATTCCTCTGGGCAAAGCAGAGATATGCAGATTGTAAATGGCTTTTGTTCTGGGATAACACCAATGATTTCTATGAGATCTTAGATAAGATCGATCTGTGTATCATGGATTATTCCTCTATATTTACAGATTTTATTGCGGCAGGCTGCAAGCATTTCCTGCGGTATGCGTTTGACTTTGACAATGACGATCTGGATTTCCCGATGGATTATGATGAGGTTACACCGGGCCGAAAATGTAAGAATTTTGATGAATTGGTTCAGGCACTTTCGGAATATGAGAAAGACGATATCAGCGATAGTCTGGATCGGATCAGTAAGCTGTACTGGGAGTATTCTACTTCAGACAGTATGGATAAGATCATTGACAGCACGATCGCATTTGTACCGGAGAAGGTAGAGCTTCCAACTCTGTATAGCTTTGATATCTTTGATACGCTGTTTTCCAGAAAGGTACTCGATCCGGTTGGCATCTTCTACTATGTACAGGAAAAAATGCAGGAGGATGGAGGGTTCCCAAGAGCGCTTGTTCTGAATTATCCATCGATCCGTAAAACATCAGAAGCCAATGTAAGAGAATATTATAATAAATCAATTGCACTTCGTGAATCAGAAAAGGTTGAGATTCAGTTTGATGAGATCTTTGCCCGTATGGCATCCGTATATAATCTGACAGATGAGCAGGTACAGAAGCTAAAGGCTTGGGAGCTGGAATGTGAATATGACAATGTAGTCCCGTTGCCGGAGCAGATCGATATGATTAAGAAATATCTGGCACAGAAAGATACGGTTATTCTGGTCAGTGATATGTATCTGCCGAAGAATGTGATCCTTGAGATGCTCCGCAGAGCGGAGCCGATGTTAACAGAACTGCCACTGTATCTGTCCTGTGAATATGGAGTTCAGAAGGTATCACAGCAGTTATTCTTTGAAGTATTTGCAAGTTTTGAACCATATTATGATTTTAAGAAGTGGGTTCATTATGGTGATAATCCGATTGCCGATCACAATCCGCCAAGAAAGATTGGAATCGAAGTAAGACAGGTTGCAAAACCGGAATTTTCCGATATTCAGACACAGTTGGTAGAACAGCTTGGAACGTATGATTCCTATCTGGTGGCTGCACTTCAGACCAGAATGGCTGCAAAGGCAGTATATACAAGAGATGAATTTGTATCCACATTTGTGACGATCTGCATGGTTCCATATGTAGACTGGGCGCTTCGGGATGCGATCAGAAGAGGATATCAGACGTTATATTTCATTTCCCGTGACGGACATCCATTAAAACGGATCGCAGATGCGATCATTGAGGCGCGGGGACTTAACGTAAAGACAAAATACATCTATGCATCCAGAAGAACATGGAGAATCCCTTCTTTTATCCATGAGGTTGACCGTGAATTCTGGGAGCCATATGGCAGTTTTGGAAATATCACTTCTAAGGACAAGCTGTTAAAAGCAATGGATCTGACAGACCGTCAGTTCCGTAAGTTTTTCCCGGCGGTTGTTTTGGATGGAGTTAATTTTACAGATAAGAAAGTATTAAATGGTCTGATCGACATATTTAAAAAGTCCGAAAGCTATAATCAGTATCTGATGAAAAAGGGAGCAGAAGAACGTGTACTTGTCAGCAGATATCTGGAGCAGGAGATTGACCGGACAGAGAAATTTGCCTTTGTGGAATACTGGGGCAGAGGTTATACACAGGACTGCTTTGTCAGACTGTGGCATGATATTGTAGGGGAAGAAGTGGATGTGCCTTATTATTACAGCAGAACGGTACTTCCGATGATTGGTCATTCCGTACGGTATAATTTTACAACCAATAATACAGCACAGTTCTTTATGGAAGGTATCTTTGCAAATATGCCATATAAGAGTATTGAGAAATATCAGGTAGTAGATGGCAGGGTAGAGCCGATCATTGTTCCGGTTCCACACGATACGAGCCTGTTTGACTCCATGCAGAGACTTCTTCCGGAATTTGCATATCAGTATGCGAAGCTTCCACTTCATACACCGGAAGATACAGACCGGATGCTGTATGAATTTGCATTGAATTATTATAGAAATAATCTGGAAAATGAGGAATTTGCTGAGCAGATCGGTGGACTGGTAGATTCGATTTCCCTCTATGGTAAGAAGCGTGAATTTGCACCGCCATTTACCATGAAGATGTTAGACAGCTTTGCGTCGAAGGAGAAAACCCGTGGAATGGGAAGTGTTACGACGAGTATCACGATGTCTGTAACCCGTGCTTCGGAAGAAGTAAAAAGACGGTATTTTGAGATGTACCAGATCATGCCGGGTGATGGATATGCTTCCGGCAGACTGTTATCAGAAGGAGAACTGGAAGAGAACAGAAAATACAAAGAGAAATACGAAGAGATCAAGGAGCGTGCAGAGCGATTTGCCGAATTATATGACGAGGCATCGGATGTATACGGTATTGAGAACAAGATCGTATTTGTAACAAATGCGAAGAATTTTACATCCGGATATCTTGGCAAGATGGCAGAAATGATGAAAGCACATAAGGAATTTTCGGTTGTTTTGCTTCGTATGGGTAACACCAAAAAGACGGATGAAGAGATTGCAGCGATTGTTGCATCTGCAAGATACATTATTGTTCCGGCAGCGATCCACCTGTTCTGTCGGACATCCTTCAGAATGGGAACAGATATGATCATGCTTCGTGATAATGCATTTAACCTTTATAATCAGGGGTATGAGGTTCGCTATTTCCTCAAATGGAAGCAGAAATATTTTGATTATGTCCTGAATAATGATACGGATATCCTTCAGGTTCCATCGGAACATCAGAGAGCGGAATTTGATAAGCAGTTCTCGCCAAAGGAAATGGATCGGGAAGTTCTGTATGGAAACTGCAGTACGGATATGTATTTTGATAAGGACTTCATCAGTGAGGCAAAACAGAAGCTGCAGGATCTTTTCCCGGAGACAGCAGACAGAAAGGTTATCCTGTACATGCCAACGCTTCGTAGAGTGAATTCCAGCAGCATATGGGCGAGAATCTTCAATATGCAGGCATTAAGCAAACTGATCGGTGATAAGTACTGTGTGGTTGTCAGCCTGAATGCGATCCAGAGCAAGAATGGATTTAAGAATGAACTGGAAGTAGAAGGCTTCAGTAAATGTATTAACAAGAACAATGGTATGACGATCCGTGCCTTAATGGTAGCAAGTGATGTGATCGTAGGTGATTACAGAGATTCCTTCTTTGAGACAACGATTCTGCGTAAGCCGGCATATTCGACCGCCTATGATTATGAGAAGATCATCAAGGGGCTGAATATGTCCCTGCATGCAAATGCATTTGATCAGAACCTGTTCTGCCCGATCGTCAGAACCGAACAGGAGCTTGCGGATCAGTTGAAGCAGATCGATCACTATGATTATCAGAAGATGGATCAGTTCCGGGAGAAGATGTTTGCAAACTGCGACGGACATTCCATGGAGCGTGTGCGTGATTATCTGCTTGCACATTACAAGGATTACGATAATCTGGTTACAAAGGATGAGCAGAAAAAGAATAAAGAATTTTATGAGAAATATCAGGAGCTGAAGAAGGTTGCGGATGAATTTGCAGAGGCATATGAGCTGGTCGTTCCGGAAACGGATATTGTAGATCAGATCGTTCTGTTATCTGAAAGAGCACTCACAAATAATGATCCATTGTTCCAGTTGAAGGAATATCTGAAGGAACAGAAGATCTCCTGTAAGGTATTAATGCTGGATCAGAAAAAGACGGATCTTCTGCTATTAGCAAGGGAGCTTGCAACAGCAAGATATATTGTGACTTCAAAACCTGTTTCAATCCTGTGTCGCTGTGAACTTCGGGAGGAAACAGAGCAGATTATGTTGCCAGAGCTTGCATTTTCATTATATAAGAAAGAACTTCAGGCTGTTGATGAGATTAGGTGGAAGAGAAAGGGCGCGCATCTTGCTGCACAGAATCCGGTTTCGGTGCTTCAGATTCCGTCTGAAGGACAGGAAGATCTGTTCCGTAAGACCTATTCCGGAAATGGAAATGTTTATTGTGGACTGAAGGGAAGTTGCAATACGGATCAGTATTTTGACCAGAAGCTGATAGAGGAATCCAGAAATGCACTTATGAAGCTGATACCGGAGCTGAATGGACGTAAGATCATTCTGTATATGCCAAGCTGGAGAAAAGATAAAGAAACCAGAAAGACGGCGATGCTTTCTCTGAGCAAAATGCAGACAGCGCTTCAGGATAAGTACATGGTTGTGCTTCATTTTGATCAGGCAGGTCAGAAGGAAAAGAACCTGGAACAGTACGAGATCCCTGGTTTCTGCAAGGTGCTCGAAAAAGAGATTCCGGCACGAAGACTGCTGATGGCAGCCGATGTGATCGTAGGAGATTACAGTGCTTTATTCTTTGAGAGTGTGCTGCTTGGAAAACCGATGTATTCATCTGCATATGAT
This sequence comes from Clostridium sp. AM46-21, assembly GCF_003480025.1. Taxonomy (NCBI): domain Bacteria; kingdom Bacillati; phylum Bacillota; class Clostridia; order Eubacteriales; family Clostridiaceae; genus Clostridium; species Clostridium sp. AM46-21. Next base: position 4,497 of record NZ_QUIB01000023.1, on the reverse strand, counting down.
TATGAGACATTCATAGAAAAAGACAGCATTCAGATAACAGCAGAAGAATTTGCAAATGAAATGTTCTGTCCGATCGTGAAGTCTGCAGAAGATCTGGTGAATGAGATCCGACAGATTGAATCATATGATTATCAGAAGCTGGAAGTATTTAGAAAAGATGTATTTGCTGACTGCGATGGTAATTCAGTCAGACGAGTTGCAGAATATCTGCAGCAACAGAGATAGAAAATGTGACAACAATACAGGAGCCGTTCCCGATTATGGGGAGCGGCTCTTTTTACTTTATAGGAAAGTTTGTCTTATAAAGTAAAAAACTCCAGAAATTTGTTATGCGAAGAGAGCGTTTCTTTACGGAATAAACGAAATATGGGATTCCTGTTTATATTTATAAAGAATTAAGATAAAAATATATTGAAATGAAGATCCGGTTGTGTATAATGTTAAGTATCTATATTCAGGTATAGCAGTTTCTTGCGCTCAAAATTAAAGAGGTGCGTATAATAATATATCTGAAGGAAGCAACAAAAGAGCAAAGAACAACAAAGAAAAAGAGAACAAGAACAACAAATGGAGGTAGAGAGAATGGGAAGGAAAAGCAAAAAAGTAGTTGCGCTTTTACTGGCATTGCTCATGGTCTTCTCAGTTTGTTCACCAGTCAGCGGTGGAACAGGTCTTGGAAGTACCAGTGCAAAAGCTGGAAACAGTGCACAGCCGGCGACAGCGTCAGATGCAGAGGAGAGCGAAAAGGGAATTACTCCTTTGGCAAATACGGATGGACTGACTCTCAGTGACTTTGAAATTACTGTGAATGGAACGGTAGTCAAAGATGATTCAAACGTGAAAAATGGAGACAGCGTTGGAATATCATTTAAATGGGCAATCGCTAACAATTCCGGTGTAAAGAATTTTGAAGTCGACCTGAAATCACAGGGAATTGAAATTAACGATTATGCAGAAACTGTTCTATATGATGAAAGTGGTAAAGATGTTGGTACCTGGTATATACAAGAGGGCAAATATTATATCACTTTAAGAGATGAGTTTCTGGAAGAAAGTGAGATCAATGGATGGGCGAACATCGATGGAACGGTTGATTTTTCATCGTCTGATCTGAATACAGAAGACAAAGGAAAGATTAAGATCGGAGATGCAAGCTTTACTGTTAATGTTGATCTGAATGAGGCCGAAAGCTATGCAGGCTCCAACAAGAGCAAGGGTGCTGTAACATGGAATCCGGATGGCTCTATCACACAGTCCTATGAAGTAACGGTCACGGCATATAATGGCAAGGTTACACTCGGGGATGCAACAGAGACGATGGGTTCTGCGCTTACGAATATATCAAATATACAGGTAAACGGAACCGGTTACACAAGCTGGTCAGATGCACAGGCAGCAATGTCAGGCATGGTTCTTGATTCGAAGGATGAATCAGCAAAAACAGCGAAGATCACCTATGATGTAACAGTCAGTGCAGCAGATGTAAAGCAGGCATTTGCGGAAGGTGATGTGAATATCTTCGACAATAAGTTCTCAGTAAAATATAAGACGAATAAGGACAATGACAAGGATACAGGCAGTGTTACAACAGGGCTTAATATCAGAAAACCATCGTTGTCCAAGAACGGAACCTGGAACACGGATGCATCCGGCAAGAAGACATCGATCACATGGACAGTTGAGCTTCAGTTGGGAGATCTGACAAAGGATCCAACCTTTGATATTAATAATGTAGCGATCAAGGATACATTAGGACAGTATCTTACAGCTTCCGGTCTTCCGGCAGGGGTAAGCCTTGCTGATCTGAAGCTTAGTGACTTTACAAAGAATGGTGATACATACAAATTCACATATACAACGGATGTAGCAGATACTGCCTTGGATTCTGCACTTCCGACAGTGCTTACAAATGATGTAGATGTAGATTTTGATGGAACGAAATATAAAAAGACCGGTACCATGCAGACAGATGGCAAGGGTATTCTGGATAAGGAATTTGTAAAAGCAAATGCAGATGGTACATTAACATGGAAGATATCAATCAATATACCTGCATCAGATACGATCACAGAAGTGTCATTAAATGAATCCGATAAATCAAATGGAAGCTGGCAGTCATTTGTGTCTAATGTGGATATTGAGGGAACAAATGTCATCAACAATGGTTCTCTGGTAGCCGGAAATGGAATTGTAGCTTCTGTCACGAAAGCAGATCAGTGGGGTATCCAGTTCCGATTTGATGATGCGTATATCGCATCAAAGAAGGGACAGGTTATAGAGGTTACAATTATTACCAAGCCGGAAAATCTTACAGATGGGGCAAATTTTATTAACCATGCAAATCTGACTTATAAGGATAAGAATGATACAAAGTTCTCTGCGGATGCAGAAGCAAATTATAAATATACAAATAGTCTGGATAAGACAGGAACGGTCAGCACAACAAAACTGAATACGATCGATTATTCGTTATCTATTAATTTATCTGAGATTTCCGATGATCTGAAGGTTGGCGATGTGATCACAGTTACTGATACGCTGCCTGATACGCTGCAGTTTAATGATGATGCTGAGCTGCAGCTGAAAAAATGGGCAAACCAGTGGTATTCACAGGCAGATGGCAGTGCAGCAGCCATCACGGGAAGCATCAGCGGACATACGATCACATACTCGATCCCTGTTACACAGCAGATATTGGATGGTATAGCAGATGTAGCATCGAATACTTCATTTACCAAGTATGTGGCAGAGATTACATATTCTGCATCGGTAGCAGATGATATATTAACAGATTATGTTAAGAATGGTGCTACGATCAGTGTAACAAACAATGCAGAGGTTTCTTATAATGGAGAGACCAAAGGTAATGGTTCAACAACGAATACGTTAACACCTGGAGATACAGTTAAGAAGTCAGGTGTATATATTCTGGATCAGAAGAAGAACAATGGTGAATCTACAACAGTCAAAGATCAGGTTGTGGAATATACCGTATATGTCAATACAAATGCTGCAAAACTTGCAAATGGAAAGACAATCTATGCCGAAGATAAAATGGGCAGCGCATTGATCTTCCAGGTTGATTCTCTTCACATTTATGAATATACCGGTGAAGGAGATCCGGAAAAAGACAGTTCAAACTGGACGGATGTTACTTCCGGATGTGCTTATTCATATGACAGCAACAGCAGAACTGTAAAATGGCTTTGCCGGATGGCAAAGCACTGAAGCTTGTATACAGAGCAGAAGTTAATCAGGTATTTGGTGGTTCGCTGAATGCTTCCAATGCTTCGAACAGTTTCAGCCTTACAGGTTATACAGGATCAAACGGATCAACAAATACAAGTATTTCAACAATTGTCCAGAAACCGAACGTATGGGCAGAATCTGTAACAGGTACGATCACATTGTATAAGTACTGGACAGATAGCAATAAGCAGATGCAGATGTTGAATGGCTCGACATTTGCCCTGTATGAATGTAAGAAAAATGCTGCAGGTGAGTGGACAAAGGATATTGGTCCTACACCTGTTATGACGAATATATCTTTAGGTGCTGATGGTACCAAGGAGATTAGCGGTCTTGCATATGATAAGGTATTTGCACTGTATGAAACAACTGCAGATGATAATTTTGAAGTAAATAAAGATCCATATTACTTTATGGTAAGTAAGAGTAACAGTGATGTGGTTGCTCCAAGCTGGGTAGATCAGCGATTTAACAGCGGTTATCTGTATTATGAGAATAAACCGGGCAGCTTTACAGTTAAGAAAACGGTTGATGGAGATACAGACTCACTGCAGGGTTATGAAGAATTTACATTTGACCTGACAGAAATAAACAAACCAAGTTTTGCCGCCGGAAAAGTAACGTATTCTACAAAATCAGGCGGAGTTGGAAAAACTGTAACTTCCAGTACAGTTACCGGTGTAGGAAGTTTTGGAGAGATTCAGTATGACACAGCTGATATCGGAAAAACTTTTTATTATGTAGTGTCTGAGCAGGAAGGTACTGTCCCTGGAATGACATATGACGCTTCCTTCTATATTATATCGTTGGAAGTAGATGCAAATGCAGCATCAGGTATCTATACCAAGAATGTGTCCGTTCAGAAATATGAATCGGATGGAACACCGGTTGCAGGTTCCTATTCAGCAGATGCGTTGGGATTTGATAATTCTACAGCACCAAAGAAGGGTGATCTGAAGCTTGAAAAGGTAGTAAGTGGTGCGTATACACCGGATGCAGGAACAACATATAAGATTTCTGTAAAGAATAAGACAACAAATAAATACTATGACAAAGACGGAAAAGAAAGTGCTGCTCAGGTATATATTGAAGTACCGGCCGATGGAAGCGTAACGATCAAGGATCTTCCGGTTGGAGATTATACAGTAGCCGAGAATGAAACGGATGCAGCAAAAGCTGGTTATGCATTAACAGTAACCGGAACGGGGGATGTTAAGGTAACTAAGGATACAACCACGACCGCAACCG
>NZ_QUIB01000022.1:0-58749 GCF_003480025.1 Clostridium sp. AM46-21 | reverse complement strand
ATGCCGCCACAGGGTATGGCACCACAGATGAACGGAATGCCACCACAGGGTATGGCACCACAGATGAACGGAATGCCACCACAGGGTATGGCACCACAGATGAATGAGATGCCACCACAGCAGAATCCTGCACCTGCTCCACAGGCAGGACCTGTACAGGAATCCGTACCTGCAGTTGCACCGACATCCCAGCCGGAAGCGGTTCCGCAGAATGAAGAAGTATCCCGGTAGTGAGTGCATAAGGTCAGAGAAATGCAAAAATCCAGATAAATATCTGCAAAATGCGTATATGACAAAAAGAAGCACAAACTTCAGAAATTACATAAGAATCAGAAAAAGATCTGTTACGGCAGGTCTTTTTTTGTTGCCTGAAAAGGGATAGATAAATGTGTGCAAAACTGACAGATATTAAATGATTGTGTCAAGTTAAGAATGGTAAAAATTAGTTTATTTTCTGCGTATTTACAATGTTTTTTCGGGATGGTAACGTATGGATACGCTGATGGCAGGACATCAGAAAAATGAAAAAAAGGAGAGTGATACAGCGTTTGTTTTTGAGAAGACATTAATGATCCTGTTGGTAAGTGCAGCAGTAGTTCTGGATTTCAAGACATGGAGGATTCCGAACTGGCTGGTATTGATCGGGATGGAAACCGGGATATTTGTGACGATCCAGAGAGAGGGCTGGAGAATGGGAGGCATACAGGTGGTACTTGGTATTGTCCTTCCGGTTGCATTGCTGTTCCTTCTGTATCAATTTGGATTCCTGGGAGCCGGAGATATCAAGCTGTTTGCAGCCCTTGGTGCATTTATCGGAATGGAGGTCTGGCGGATCGTTCTGTATTCGTTTCTGTTTGGTGGGGTTTTGTCTTTGCTGTATATGGTAAAGAATGTATGGATCCCATGGCTGAAGCATCGAAGACGAAGACGGCACCGAAGGAATAAGATCCATTTTTCCATGGCAATATTACTGGGATGTCTGTTGTATTGCCAATGGGGTTGATATTTGAAGAAAGAAGCTGGGAAAGGAGGAAAAAGTGCGGCAGTTAAAACTTGGCATAGTTGGAATGGAATCAAACTATGTGATCGGGTTGATGAATTACATTAATGCAGATAAAAGAAATCCATTCTTCGCAATGGCATTTTCGACAGAAGAACGATTGGAAAATTATCTGAAGGAGCACACATTAGATGCGCTGTTGTATGAAGAAAGCATGATGCCTGTGATCGTAGGACTTCCGGAAGGAAAAAATATTTGTACGATCAAGCTGGCGGAGCAGGCACCGGATAAGACGGAGAAAGAAGCAATTTACCGGTATCTGAGTGTGGAAGAAATACTGAAGCGGGTGTTGAGGATCATAAAAGCGGAGGAGGCAGAAGGAAAATGGGAGTTATTTGCGACTTATGCAGTTATCTCCCCAATCGGCAGGTCGGGTAAGACCAGACTGGCAAAAAGCATCTGCCTGATGGACGAGGTACGTGGTGGGCTGTATATCGGGATGGAAGCATATGGAGAAAGGAAGCAGGAAACTTCGGAGACAGTAACGGATAAGACTTGTGGTATGTCTGAGCTTGCATATTTGATCCGAATACAATCAGGGCAGATTTTTGAATATCTGGATAAAAGTGTGGTTGTGGAAGGAGGGATTAGCATGATCGCGTCACCGGAAGTATATCTGGATATCAGAGAACTGAACCGGTCGGATGTGAGCTGGTTCATAAAGAAGCTGATTGCATATGGACGATACACAACGATCGTATTTGATATTGATGGCAGCGTGCTTGGAGATATTACGATACTTGGTGAGTTCGATCATGTATTTGTTCCGGTTCTGGATGGCGGGTATGCAGAAGAAAAGGTTGCGGCATTTCAAAGATTGTTGGAGAAACAGGAATTACAGAAGGTAGTCATGCGGATGCAGCAGGTCGTTGTACCGGATCATGCATATGACAGTGCGGAGATGATGCAATTGGCGGGAAGGCTGGTGGGGATATAAGCCCAGAGGACAGAAAGAAATTAAAAGAGCACGTTCTGGAAGAACTGGATATGTCTCAGGAGATCATAGATGAGAAGGTTCTGGAACTGATCGACCGATCGCTTCTGGAACATCCGGATATCGGATATGTCAGTCTGGAAGGACGGATTCGGTTGAGAAAGGAATTGTTCAATGCGGTCAGACGGATGGATGTGTTATCAGATTTGTTAGAGGATGACAGCATAACGGAGATCATGATCAATGGGTACGATCAGATCTTTGTAGAGAAAGATGGACGTATTCAGTCCTTTTCCCAGAGCTTTGAGAGCGAAGATCGTCTGGCATCGATTATTCAGCAGATCGTAGCCGGATGTAACCGCTTAGTGAACGAAGCAGTCCCGATCGTAGATGCCAGACTGCCGGATGGTTCCAGAGTGAATGTGGTGCTGCCACCGGTCGCCCTTGATGGACCGACCATGACGATCCGTAAGTTCCCAAAAGAGAAAATGACGATGGAAAGGCTGATTGAACTTGGGGCTTTAGATGAGGAAACTGCCGGATTCCTGAAGCTGCTGGTAAAGGCAAGATACAACATATTTGTATCAGGAGGAACGGGAGCAGGAAAGACGACATTCCTGAATGCGCTGTCGGATTATATACCAAAGACCGAACGGATCATCACGATCGAGGATTCGGCAGAACTGCAGCTGCGTGATGTGGAGAATCTGGTACGGATGGAAACCAGAAATTCCAATGTGGAAGGCGAAAATGCGATCACGATACGGGATTTGATCAAGGCAAGTCTTCGTATGCGGCCGGACCGGGTGATCGTAGGTGAAGTCCGGGATTCGGCAGCGATCGATATGCTGACAGCAATGAATACCGGGCATGATGGAAGTCTTTCGACCGGCCATGCAAACTCAGCATATGACATGATCACAAGGCTGGAATCTATGGTGCTGATGGGAATAGAACTTCCGATGGAAGCTGTTAGGCGGCAGATCGCTTCGGCTGTGGATATTATCATTCATCTGGGAAGACTCCGGGATGGATCCAGAAAGGTAACAGAGATCTGTGAAGTAACAGGAATAGAGAATGGACAGGTTCAGTTGACGTCACTTTATGAATTTGAAGAACAGGCAGAGAAAGGCAGGAAAACCGTTCAGGGATATTTGAAAAAGAAGGCAGCTTTGCAGAACAAGGAGAAATTGAAACGAGCAGGGCTGGAATAGGAAAGGAGGGGCCAGGATGTGAAAACAGATTATACACGATACCGGTTATCTTTGATGGAAAACATTGTTTTTGGAATGGGATATCTGGTTGCGGCAGCAGTGGTATGCATTATATTTTATGATTCATTTCTTCCGCTGATTCTGATGCTGCCCACGGGTGTATATGTGCGAAGGCTGTTTGAAGAATACAAAAGGAAGAGGAGGCAGCAGGAATTATATCTTCAGTTTAAGGATATGGTGCAGGCACTTGCCGCCAGTCTCAGCATCGGATATTCATTTGAGAATGCTTTTATAGCAGCACATGAGGAGCTGACACGGACATACGGAAAAGATGCGCTGATCGTCCGGGAGCTTGTATTGATCATGCATGAGATCCGCTTACATAAGAACATAGAAGATGTTCTTGCGGATTTTGGAGAACGCTCCGGTATCCGCGAGATCCATAATTTTTCCCAACTGGTTGCTGTGGCAAAAAGGACAGGCGGCAATATGGTACAGATCATGAAAACGACTGCGGCTGGAATTGCCCGAAAGGTAGAAGTGGAAATGGAGATTGCGACTATGATCGCAGCAAAACGGTATGAACAGAGGATCATGCTGGTCATTCCTTTTCTGATCATTGGATATCTTCGTATGGTGAACCAGAGTTATATCTGTATTTTATATGAAGGAGTGGCAGGTCGGATCGTGATGACATTATGTCTGCTGGCAGGAATCATTTCATATTTCTGGAGCAGAAAACTGATCAATATTGGAGTGTGATGGATGATGAGAGAATTAAAAAGACCGGTTGGCAGCTTTCTGTACCGGAAGATACATAGGTTTTTGAATATGAGAACGATCCGGGAACGGATGCGAAAGATCCATGTTGTACCGGAGGATGAACTGACTCGGTTATGTGAGGAATATTGTATCCGAATCCTGTCGAACAGTCTGCTGGTATTTTTTGGAACATTGGTCTTATCCGTTGGTCTGGCAGTATATATGAACCGGACAAAGACTTCGATTGTATTGAACAGGGAATCCTACGGTGGAGATGAAACAGTCACGCAGTTGGAAACAGAGATCAATGGTGAAAAGCAGATGATATCTGTGGATGTGCTTCCGTTGACCTATGATGCAGAGAGCATTGAAGAGGCTTTTGATAAAGGATTTGCTTACATTGATTCCGTATATTTGGGAACAAACGAGAATGCAGATCATATTACGGAGGATCTGGAGCTGATCGATTCTGTTGATGAACTGGGACTCCGGGTTTCATGGGAGATTGAAGATGAAAGCGATATTGTTGATTACCGAGGCGAGATCATTGATCATCGGCTGGATGAACCGGTTCTTGTAAATCTGGTGGCAACTCTGTCTTATGAAGATTTTTCGGCATCCAGAAACTATCCTGTAAAGGTTGCAGGCAGGGAAAAGAATGAGACGGAAAAGGCAATAGAGACGATTCAGGAGGCGTTAGATATGCTACAGCGTAAGTCAGATACTTCATCATTGGTTCTTCCGGAGACAGTTGCGGGATATCATCTGCAGCATACCGGTACGATGCGGCTTCCGGTACTGGTATTTGTTCTTGGAGGGATATTCAGTATTTTGCTCGTCTATAAAGAATATTCGGATATACGGACGAAGGAGAAAAAGAGAAATGAGGAGTTGCTTATGGCGTACCCATCTTTTGTGGATCTGATGAGCCTTTATATGGGAGCCGGATTAACGGTGAAGGGGTCTCTGAGTAGAGCTGTGGTGCAAAGTGACAGCCCGGTTCTGGCAGAGGAGCTGAATTATACATTGAATGAGATACAGTCGGGAATTCCGGAAACAGAAGGCTATTACCGGCTGAGCAACCGGCTGGGCCTTCCGGTTTATCAGAAGATATTTACTCTTTTGTCACAGAATATCAAAAAAGGGACAAGGGATATCCTGAATCTGCTGGCAGAAGAGGAGGCTGCTGCATTGCAGTTAAAAAAGGAGCTGGCAAAACGAAAAGGAGAAGAGGCGGGAACAAAGCTTTTATTTCCGATGATTCTTCAGTTAGGAATTGTAATGATCATAGTGATAGCCCCGGCATTGCTGGGATTTTAAAAGAACAAAAAGAAGGAGGAAACGGCAGTGGAATAGTCATTGCTGACAATAAAGAGTATGAGAAATGTGAAGAATTTTTTATTAGATGAAAGTGGAATGGGAGTTGTAGAGATCCTTTTGATCACAGTTGTATTGATCGCCATGGTACTTATCTTTCAGGAGAAGATTACAAGTCTTGTGAACAAGATCTGGACCTCGATCGGTAAGAGTGCGAAGAAGATTTATTAGTAAGGAGACTCTGCAGATTTGAAAAATAACGGACAGATTACAGTATTTTTAAGTCTGGTGCTGGTCAGCCTGCTGGGATTATTTCTGGCAGCAGTTGAGATTACAGGAATCTACATGAACAGGGCACGGGTGGCAGAAGCTGCCCGTGGTGCATCCCTCCATATACAGGCAGAGTACCAGTCCCGGATATTTGATCGGTATCACTTGTTATTACTGGATAAAAGCTATATGGGTTATGGTGAAGGAATGCTGGAGGAACGGGTATCTGATTATATGGACTATACACTCTCCGGCTATGGATTTGCTGTAGAGGATGCCTGCCTGACAGATGTGAGAACGGTGGTTGCTGATGATTGCTATGACTTAAAAAAACAGATAGAGGAATATATGACGCTGTATTTGGAAACAAAGGCACTGGAAACGATAAGTGAAGATCTGGCATATGACAATGCGGATGCTGAAGAGGTAGCAGAGGAGATACGGAATGGAAAGAGCGAGGAAACAGAACAGGAAGGTAACTGGCAGGGAGAGGATCCCAGAAAACTGTTGGAACAGGAGCTTGGGATCGGATTGCTACAGCTCGTTCTTCCATCCGGAAAATCTGTATCACAAACGAAAGTATCCATGCAGGATGTACCATCGACTGCATGTGGAAAGGAAAATGTTCAGGAGAGCATGGACACTTCTTTTTCGGATATTGACCGGTTGGAAGCAGAGCTTGGAAAGGTTCGTGGGACAGGAAAATCGGAATTAGGCACGGATATCAATGGGATTCTTTACGCGATGGAGTGCTTTAAAAATGTTACGGACGCGGAGCTGGATAACTGCGTATTCCAGTGTGAAGTGGAATATCTGATCGCAGGGAAGGACAATGACTATGATAATCTGACCTGTGTTGTAAACCAGATCATACTTCACAGACTTCCGGTTAATATGGCGGTACTGTTATCGGATGCAGAGAAAATGGCGGAAATAAGCAGTATGGCAGCGACACTTGCACTTGTACCGGGCATTACATATGGAGCAGCAAAATATCTGCTTGCAGCCTGTTTTTCCTATGGAGAAACGATACTTGAGATACGGACATTGTTGGCGGGAGGAAAGATTCCCCTGATCAAGAAGGCAGCAGACTGGAAGCTGGATCTTGCGCATATAGGGAATCTCACCAGTGTAGAGCCGGCATCCGGTCAGACAGAAAAAGGACTGGATTATGAAGCGTTTCTGATGCTGTTATTAGCAGAGAAGAATAACAGAATGTACTATCGGATGTGTGATCTGATCCAATTAAATACTGCACTTGTCCAGGATGGATTTCTTATTACAAACTGTGTGGATGCATTTACGATCGATATTGATATTACAAAAGGGAAACGGTCGTATGCAACTTCGGTCAGTGCAGTTTATTAAATATAAAACATAGAAATATCAGATGGAAAGGATGGTGTTATATGCTCTCTTATTATATATTTTGGCTGCAGTCTATTATCCATGCGGTGGCATATTCCATTTCCAAAAATAATAAAATCAAAAGAATTTCTCCGTCTCTCCAAGACCTGAACAGAAAACATTTGAGCAGACAGTATGGTAAGAGAGTGTATAAGACCATTCCTTTCTTTCAGAGGATATTTTGTATATGGAACAGGCAGGAGGGTAGTGCACGGTGGAGGCAGCCCTGATCCTGCCGCTTTTTATCATGGCAGCAGTTGTGTTTTTCTGGATGGGAAATCTGTTGCAGACACGGTTGATCGTCTATGATGCCATGCAGGACACTGCGCAGTGCCTGGCGGAATATCAATATGCGTATTCATATGTACAGGATGAAAAAACAGTGGATTTACCGGGGAACGGTGTCAATGTTCTGACAGCAAAAGAAAGACTGCAGCATTATCTGGATATATCCCCGGTGGATGCTTCCTGTATTGTGGGTGGAACCGGAGGGATTCTGGTTACAAGATCAGCTTACAGTGAAGCAGATGGCTGCATTGATCTTAAGCTGCGATATAAACTGCAGATCAATGTCCCATTTTTTGGAGAACTGACTTGGAAGGTTCAGGAACAGATCCGGCAGCGTGCATTTATCGGTATGCAATTAGAAAATAATGAGACAGAAGAAAATAGATACGTTTATATCACGGAGACCGGAGAGGTCTATCATACCAGCAGAACCTGTTATCATATAAAACTTACGATCCGGCAGATTCCGGATGGAGAGCTTTCTGATAGGTATCAGAATCTGTCTCCTTGTGAGCGGTGTGCGGAGGGCAGGACGACGGATGGAACGGTATATATAACGGAGACGGGAGACCGATACCATCTCTCTGTTTCCTGTTCTGGATTAAAACGAACGGTTATGCGTGTCAAACAAAAGAATGTTGGAAACATACCACCATGCAGCAACTGTGGTAACGGATGAAATTCTTGTAAGGGTGCAGGAACAGGAAAGGTGAAAGATATGAATTCTGGGAAAAAGGATGATCGTGGAACGATCGTGATCGAAATGTGCATTATTATGCCAATCGTGATCACTGTTATATTTGTTGTTATCAATATGATGATTGTGCAGTTGAATAACGGAATTGCAACCGGCGAGGCATATCATGTGGTCTGTAATCGGGAACGATATATGTCTGGAAGTGGAAACAGCGCAGAGGATACATTGAATCAGGCGTTAGATCAGATGGTCAGGCCATCCATGCAGCATCTGGATGAACTGGAAACAAGCGTGCGCTTTCGTCCTTCTGGAAATGCGTTACTTTCCGGTATAACAGGAACCATAGATGCAGTTATCAAATATGAAGAGCTGCACCCGGGAATTGGACTGCTGACAGATAAAAAGGCAACACAGAGAAAAGTAAAGATTGAGAAAGAAATCCGGGATATCAGCAATAATCTCAGGAGGTGGCAGTTGTATGGAAAAACATTATGACACTGATGGGATAAATGTATATCTGATGCTTACCGACACCGATTATCAGGTCTCCTATGAAACCAAAATGCTTCAGAACAACTTCATCCCATATGTTCTTCCATTTAACGTGATGTTCATAGATGGAGATGCGATTCCTTGTTATGAGGTTAACGGACTGACAGAATTTGCAGTAATAGAGCAGACGATCACGATAACTCCGGTGCTTATATTACAACTGTTTCAGGAACTGGTTATGGTATTTCACCAGCTTGGCAGATATTTGCTGTCCGTTAATAATCTGATCCTGGTGGAAGATTGTATCTTTTATGATATAGCGCAGAAATGCTTTGGTTTTATCTATCTTCCGGGATATCAGAGTGGGGTCCGGGAGCAGATGCGGAGGCTGTTAGATCAGATGATATGCAGGATGGATCATGCAGACCGGGCGGGCAGTGACCGGGTATATGATCTGTATCAGAAGATCATGGATGCAAATTATGATCTTGAAAAGCTGGTAGATTTTTTTACAGAATTCCGCACGGAAGAAAGCGGCGATACAGATGGTACGGGAAATACAGATATATATAGAACGGAAGAAACGGGCAAAACTGAGGAAGAGGAAGAGGCAGCAGGACTGGCTGCATTTTTGAGAAAAGAACCAAACCGGAATAAATGGAAGAAATCGAACCGGAACAGGACGATAGTACAGAGTGACATTGACGATGATAAGACATCGGTTCGGACGATCGTGTATAAGACGGTCGTTATTGCCTGTATGCTTGCAACGGCGTTGTTTGGGATCAGCTATGGATGGATGCAGTACCGGGCAAATGGACGGATCCAACATATGAAACCTTTATTCGGTGTATGCATCTTACTGGCAGTGGAATTATTTGTCTGGATGGAGCTGTTCTTAACAGATCAGACTGAAAAAGAAGAGGAGGTTGTTGAACCTTGTATACAGGAACAGGATATAACTATATTTCCGGCAGCAGCGGATGGAAATGGACAACCCACAGCCGGTGATACACAACAGGAGACAACCATACTTCCGGCAACCGATCCGGTATGCATGTTAGTTCCGGTTGGAGGGCAAGCGGAAGCTACATCGAATCCGGTGATCTGTCTGGATACACTTCCAAGATTGATTGGACGTGGGGATATGGCAGATTTTTGTATTTCCGATAAGTCTGTGAGTCGGGTTCATAGCAGGATCCGATATGTCGATCATAAATATGTACTGGAGGATATGGGTTCGACAAATGGGACATATGTAAATGGTTATCCACTGCGAGTGGACTATCCGGCAGTGGTATTGCCCGGAGATATTATTTCATTTGGGAATATAGAATATGAGCTGCGGGCTCAAATATAGGAAGGAGGAAACAGCTTTTTCTGGGAAGCTGACAGAAATATATGAAACAATACGGAAATAAAATTTTACTGATCGTACTGGTGGGAATTCTTCTGCTGATAAATCTGCCATTCCATGCGATCCTTCAGACAGCATCCATGGGAGGAGATGCGGAGCAGGCGGTAACGCAGTTGTTTGAAAAGAATGCGACAGCAACGGATACGGATGCAGACAGGGCAACTCCGGAGGATGCAGACAGAGCAACTGTGGAAGATGCAGATGGGGTGGCTGCGAAAGCTGTAGATGGGGTGGCTGCAGAAGATACCGACAGAGCAACCTCGGAAGATGCAGATGCGATGACCACGCAGGATATAGCATTATCATATGAAGATCAGGCAAAACAGATCGCTACGATCTCAGATGCTATATCGAGAGATGTATATACTCCGGATATGAAAGTAGAAATAAAGAAAGAGAAAAAGTCGTATATATTTAATATAGATGCATTGGCGATGGTAATGTCCTTTCCGATGTTATATTCAGAATTTGTCGTTGGATACAGACTGGGAAGAACAAAAGCGGGAGATACCTGCAGAGATTTCCGGATCTTCAGGTATCATAGTATTACGGATTGTGAGAAGCTGTTTTCCGTATATTGCGGAGATAAGGAGCTGGATGTTCCGTGGTATGGAGAATATGTTTCGGATGGAAAGCATTTGCAGGGAACAGCAGCAACTGTATACAGTGATGATACGACAGATGGTTATATACATGCAGGCAGCGGACTGTTAACAGCCGATATCCGGAAAGCATTGTATCAGGGATATAAGAACAGGCAGTCTCAAAGCGCATTACAGGATAATCTGAATGCTATCCGGCATCATGGAAAAAGCATGAGCGGAGAAGTTCCATATACGAGAGCACAGGCAGAGATCCGGATCGGAACAGAAACTCCAAAGACAGAGCAGATTGATATATCACCGGGGCAGCCGGAGACGCGATGGAAATACCGGTATACCATACACATGGAAGAAGAGAGTTTGTTAAGCGCTGTGTCTCCGGATGGAGTATATGCAAAAAGAACGAAGATGCGTACGGTCACAGGAGGTCAGAATGCGTTTCGTATCATAGTGCCGGATACAGATATTAAACTGTGGGTATGTACGGACTGGAAAGGTTCGATTGCAGATACGGACTGGAAAGGATACCGGTCAGGAGAAGAAGCTGTATTAAAGACAGGAAACAGATATTTCTTTACTGCCGGTACGGATAAGAAGGGTGTGAGCAGACTTTCAAAGACCTTTGCCGAACGGGATGGGTTTACAGCTTATGCTGTCTGTCCGGATAACAAAGAGATTCAGACCTGCTTTGCAGGTGTGCTTTATGAATATGCAATGGAGATGGTGATTAACTGGGGAAGTGAATTAAAAACCGGAAAACTGCATCTGACAAAGCTTGGTGATGGTTCCATGAGTAATCTGAAAGGAATAAAATTTTACCTTTATAAACTGGACGAACCATTTGCAGATCTGTCAGAGGAGAAAACGGTAAAGATCGGAACATATACGGTTAATTCCAAAGGAAAAGGTGTGCCAACTTATATTACGGAAAAAGGCAGATTTTATGGAGCAAAAAGTAATTATGCCGGAGAGGATATAGATGGATCCACATGCCGGAATATCTACAATCTGCCACCGGGCTATTATATGCTGCATGAGGATGCTGAACTGGCACTGGCAAGAGGATATCTGCCCGCGATAGACCATTATTATGAAATTACAGATAATCAGCTGGAATATGAGTTTGTCATTCAGAATGTCCGGGGCGGGCTTAGTCTTCAAAAAACCAGTGACTCTCCGGAACTTACAGGAGCAGATGGCAAAACGAATGCATATAGTCTGCAGGGAGCCAGATATAATGTGTATAAGGTTGGGAAAAAGAATGATACATCAACCGATGCTTATGTCTGCACCTTTACAACCGATGCATCCGGAAAAGGAATTGTTACAAAATATAATTCGGATGCAGGATATTATCCGGTATATGGTTCTGATAACCGGATATATGAAGTGCGCGGAGTTCCGGTTGGTTGCTGGTATTACATTGCGGAAACAGGGAAAAAGAAAGGGTGGAATGGAAATGAATATTCCTATGCCGGAGGTTATATTGTAAATAAAGAGGATAAAAAAGCGGCTTCCTACTATCAGAAGTGGATCTATCTGGATAAGGAGGATGGTGGAATCGGAGTTTCAGAAAATTTGGAGAAATATCCCAAGCAGCAGATCGATGTACTGGAATCGCCGATTACGATCGGAATTCAGCTTCATAAAAGCAGTGCGATGAAAGAAATTTCCGATATGGGTGGATATACATTTGCCGATATTCAGTATCAGGTATACATGGCGGACAAGAATGGAAGGCCGGGAACCGGAAATCTCTATGTAGGTACATTTACAGTGCAAAAGGATGGAACGGGAATTGTTACAGATATAAACACGAAATTTATTCCGACCGGAGGAAATAAAACGATCGTTTCGCTTAAGAAAAAAGGGACAGATACGATCTCCGGACTACCATGTGGAAGCTATTATGCAAAGGAAACAAAAACAAACCGCTATTACAGGCTGAATACAGATCCGGTAAAAAAAGAATGTCTGTCCAGTGGCGGAAGAGAAACAGGAAAAAAAGAGATCGAGCATGTGATCGAAGTTACAGATCAGCCAAATACCGGAGAACTGTATCTGGAAAAGAAGAGCGCCGGTGAAGAATGGACGGATGAAAATACAGCATATTCGTTATTACATGCAGAATATAGTGTTTATATGGTGTCAGGAAAGAATGCTCCATATAAAGAAGAAAATCAGGTTGGCATATTTACGACAGAAAAAATGAATGCGGCAAATACCGTGATCGGAATACCGGAGATTAGGAATTCCTGCGGAACCGGAAATGCATTCCGAATGATATCAGGAGAGGTCGTTTCCATTCAGGCAGATAAGAGTAAGCATTGTTTTACCGGATTGCCATTTGGCTGGTATGCAGTAAAGGAAAAGCGTGCTCCAAAAAATTACAAACTGGATGCGGATGTGCATTATATTTGTATATCCCCGGATACGGTGGAAAACAAGATTAATGCAACCATGCAGCTTGCAGAGAAAGAAATGGTATATCAGGGAAAACTGTCACTAACAAAATATGACAGAGAGAATGGAACCGGAACTGTAAAATATGGAGCATCTCTTGCGGATGCAGTCTTTCAGGTGCGGTATTATAAGGGACTCCTGCAAAAAACAGAATTGGCAGCATCTGCTGCATACCGAACCTGGTATATTAAGACAGTATATAACGAGCAGACCGGAAGTTATGAGGCAAAGCTGGATGCAGCTTATCTTACCGGACAGAGTGATCCTCTATTTACGGATAAAAAGACAGGTGCAGTAATTCTTCCGGCTGGAACCGTGGTCATAACAGAATACCAGCCACCAAAGGGGTATATGCTGCCGGGACATGGACAGGGGTATATCGAAGTAACCGGACTGACAGGAGAGAAACAGCAAATTACCGGAAATGAAATTGTACTTCATCTGGATGCAGGAAATCCGAATAAAGAGCTGCAGACTTTTTCTGTGGAGAGTGGGAATGTCATAGAAGCGGAACTGATAAAGGTGTACGAGCAGGCAGAACGGGTGGATATTGCATTTGACAAGATCAATGCAGGAACCAGAGAATCCATGCAGGGAATCGTATTTCGTATTTCGTTGCTGGATGAAGCAGGAAATCCTGTTGAGAGCCATATTGCGGTAACCGGAGCAAATGGACGTTTTGATTCGGCCGGACGCAAGGAAAGTGGTAAATTCAATATCAATGATGTTATCTATGAATACAACCAGACGCAGGAAGAAAGTGCATGGAAGGAATATGATATGACAGCCGGGATCTGGTTTTGTGGAGATGAGAGTACACAGAGGGAAGTTTTCGATGAAGATATTATGGCAGACGGAGCTACAAAAAGCGAAGAAAACACATCCATAAGAGAAGCTTCAGAAACAGAAAAAGCGGATCTGGGAGCGTTGCTGCCGGGAACTTACATGATCGAGGAGCTGCCTTGTAAAGGTAACCGGGGATTTGTAATAATGCAGCGTCAGATCGTGGACATTGATAATGCAGAGACAATCCGGGAGCTTGGTACATATGAAAATCAGTCTTCGGAAGATACAACAGAACAGACGACAACCGAAACCACGACCGGGGACACAACGGAGACAACAACCGAAGCTACGACCGGGGACACAACGGAAACCACAACCGAGTCTACAACCGAACAGACGACGGAGATCACGACCGAATTGACAACAGAAACCACAACTGGGGAGACAACCGAGATTACGACCGAGGACACAACGGAAACCACAACCGAGTCTACAACCGAACTGACGACTGAACAGACGACGGAGATCACAACAGAAACTACAACAGAGCTGACGACCGAACCGGACACCGGGGACAGGAAGAAACCACCGGTCAGAACCGGTGACTCGTCAGGAGTGATCCTGTTTTCATATATCGGGTTTGGAGCAATGCTTGGCGCAGTAATTCTTGTGATCATAAAAAGACGGCAGGGAAAACATGGAAAAGATAGACCGGGAAACAGGGAACATTGACAGAATGAAAACGGTACTTTTAAAATTATATAATATGGCTCGTTCGTGAACTTCATGTTCATCTCCAATGCCGGATGCCTGAAACAGAGGCGTCCGGCATTTTTACTATATAGAAAAGGCTGCCCTGTAAAGTAAATAAGTGCGCTATTATGGATATATTATTTAAAAGAGGACAAAAACTAATAATTGCTATCAATCACCATTTCGGATATAATATCTTTAGTTGTATTTTGGAGGAAACCGTCATGTCTTATATGGCATTATATCGTAAATGGAGACCGGATACTTTTGAAGAAGTAAAAGGCCAGGATCATGTTGTAACAACACTAAAGAATCAGATTATAAATAACAGGATCGGACATGCATTTCTCTTCTGCGGAACAAGAGGAACCGGAAAGACATCGATAGCAAAGTTGTTTGCAAAAGCAGTAAACTGTGAGCATCCGGTAAACGGAAGCCCATGCAATGAATGTGCGGCATGTCGTGCGATCGCAGATGGATCATCTATGAATGTGATCGAGATTGATGCAGCATCAAACAATGGTGTGGATAATATCCGTCAGATCCGGGAGGAAGTACAGTATTCACCATCAGAAGGAAAATATAAGGTATACATTATAGATGAGGTTCATATGCTGACACAGGGAGCGTTTAATGCTCTGTTAAAGACATTGGAGGAACCACCGTCTTATGTCATTTTTATACTTGCAACAACAGAATCCCATAAGATTCCGATCACAATATCTTCCAGGTGTCAGAAATACGAGTTCCGGCGGATCTCGGTGGAAACAATCAGTGACCGTCTGATGGAGCTGCTTGGAAGAGAACAGATTGCGGCAGAGAAAAAAGCAATTGATTACGTTGCCAAGGCTGCAGATGGATCAATGCGTGATGCACTCAGTATTCTGGATCAGTGTATCGCATTCAACATTGGCAAGGAGCTTACTTATGAAAATGTACTGGATACGATCGGAGCAGTTGATATCGATGTATTTGCCAGATTGTTAGATTGTGTGATTCGGCTGGATGTTGTCGGTGCCATCGATCTGGTGGATGAGGTAGTATGGCAGGGACGGGAATTGTCCAGATTTGTATCAGAATTTACATGGTTCCTTCGAAATGTATTGTTGGTGAAGGTTTCACCGGAGGCTGATCAGAAGCTTGATATGTCGGCGGAGAATCTGGAACGGTTAAGACAGCTTGCTGCACAGCTCGAAACAGATGCACTTATCCGGTATATCAATATATTTTCGGATACCTCTGCAAATATCAAATATGCAGTACAGAAGCGTATTGTTTTAGAACTTGCAGTGATCAAATTATGCAAGCCTGAGATGGAAACCGATTACAGCGCGCTTCTTGACCGGGTCAGAGTTTTGGAACAGAAGTTAGAGAATGGAGCCGCCGGATCGGTGGTTAGCGGGAATAATAACGGTGAAGGAAGCTCGGCATCGGCAGGCGTTACAGCATTGGCAGGCGAGGCAGTGCAGGGAGCCGGAGCAGTATCACAGGAACTGCTGGATCAGATCTGTGCAAGACTGAAGCAGGAAGGAATGCAGATAGGAAATGCACCTGCGATGGGAGATGCAGAGATAGAAGCGGCATCGAAGAAGCTGTCCGAGCAACTGAAAAAAGAACTTCCGGAAGCAAATTACAATGAATTAAAAGAATTCGTAGAACAATGGGATATCATTATGGAAGGATATCAGAATATTACGAAGAAGTTTCTGGAAAAAGCAAGGATCAATATGAACGAAGCCAGAGATGGTCTGTATCTGGCATATGTCCAGAATGAAGAGAACAAGCAGGCAATCGCTTATTTTGAAGGAAAAGAGCGGATGGCGGCATTGCGAGAGCACATCGAACAGGTGACCGGCAGACAGGTGAAGATCGAACTGAAGGTCGTGTCGAAGAACAGCGAAGCGGCACAGGAGATCGAGGCGAATGACCTGTCGAAGATTAATTTTGCTATTCAGTATGAATAAAAATATAAAAAAGAGCTAAGAATCAAGGAGGATATATAAGATGGCTAAAAGAGGCGGCTATAACATGGGTATGATGCCTGGCAATATGAACAACTTAATGAAGCAGGCACAGAGAATGCAGAAGCAGATGGAGACAACAACCAAGGAGCTGGAGGATAAGATCTATGAATCTTCCGTTGGTGGCGGCGTTGTAACAGCAAAGGTTTCCGGTAAGAAAGAACTGATGGAGATCAAGCTGGATCCGGAGGTTGTTGATCCGGATGATATCGAGACATTAGAGGATCTGATCATTTCTGCAGTAAATGAAGCATTCCGTATGCAGGATGAAGATTATCAGGAGAATATGAATAAGATCTCCGGCGGTATGGGTCTTGGAGGCTTACCGTTCTAATGGATATATATGGTGGAGAAGTAAACCGTCTGATCGAAGAGCTTGGCAGACTTCCCGGTATCGGAGCAAAGACAGCACAAAGGCTGGCATTTTATATCATCAGTATGCCGGAAGAACGAGCACAGGCACTTGCCGATTCAATCGTAAATGCAAAGAAGAAGATTCGATACTGCAATAACTGTTATACGATCACAGACAGTGATCTTTGTCCGATCTGCAGATCTGCAAATCGGAATCATAAGGTGATCATGGTGGTAGAAACACCGAGAGATCTTGCAGCATATGAGCGGACGAATCAGTACGATGGTGTATATCATGTTCTTCATGGAGTGATCAATCCGGCACTCGGAATCGGACCTGCGGATATCAAGATCGCAGAACTGATGAAGCGGTTGCAGGGGGATGTGGATGAGCTGATCATTGCAACAGGCTCCGGTCCGGAGGGAGAAGCAACGGCGATGTATATATCAAAGCTGGTCAAACCGGCAGGGATCAAGGTCAGTAGGATCGCAAGCGGTGTACCGGTTGGCGGAGATCTGGAATGTATTGATGAAGTGACACTGCTCCGGGCATTGGAAGGACGCGTATATTTATAGGGACAATTAAATAGTATTTTACATAAAAAAGAAGAAAGAGGTGTTTAGGAATGTTGCGAGTTGGATTACTTACCAGTGGTGGCGATTGTCAGGCACTGAATGCAACCATGCGTGGTGTAGCAAAAGGATTGTACGAGTTATTTGATGAAGTAGAGATCTATGGTTTCCTGAATGGATATAAGGGCTTGATGAGAGCACAGTATATCAACATGATGCCGGATGACTTCTCAGGCATTATGACAAAGGGGGGAACGATTCTTGGAAGTTCCAGACAGCCATTTAAGCTTATGGGTGAGCCTACAGAGGATGGTCTTGATAAGGTGAAATCCATGAAGGACACATATAAGAAACTCAAACTGGACTGTTTATGTGTATTAGGAGGAAATGGTTCCCAGAAGACAGCAAATCTGTTAAGTGAAGAGGGCTTAAATGTAATTGGTCTTCCAAAGACGATCGATAATGATCTTTGGGGAACCGATATGACATTTGGTTTCCAGAGTGCGGTAGATGTGGCAACACAGACGATTGACTGTATCCATACAACAGCAGCATCCCATAACCGTATCTTTATCGTAGAGATTATGGGTCATAAGGTTGGCTGGATCACATTACATGCCGGTATTGCAGGTGGAGCAGATGTTATCCTGATCCCTGAGATTCCGTATGATATCAAGAAGGTATACGAGGCAATCGACAAGAGAACAAAGAATAATAAAGGATTTACGATTGTTGCAGTAGCAGAAGGAGCAATCTCCAAAGAGGTTGCAGAGCTTCCAAAGAAGAAGAGAAAAGAAGCAATTGCAAATTCTCCATATCCATCTGTTGCATATGAGATGGCGGACAAGCTCAAGGAGTTCACAACACAGGATATCCGCATTGCGATTCCTGGCCATACACAGCGAGGCGGAAGCCCATGTCCATATGATAGAGTGATCTCATCCAGATTCGGGGCAAAGGCAGCCGAGCTGATCAAAGCAAAGGATTTTGGAAAACTCGTTGTATTTAAGGATAATAAAGTAACTGCGATTCCGTTATCAGAGTCAGCAGGAAAACTCAAATATGTATCTCCGGACGATGATACCGTTCTTGCAGCAAAGACATTAGGTATCTCATTTGGTGATTAATTTCAGTTCGAATAAGAAATGGCAGTAACATAATCTCTCTGTCTGCATATATACTATATAGGAATAAGAATGCAGGCAGGGAGATTTATATGCAGAACGAATTTAAATACATTCCATATGACAGAAAGGATACGAATATCCGTGGATTGATAAAAAATGGAAATGTGTATAATCTGACACGGAGCATGTCGGGACTTTTGTTGCCGGATGATCCAAATGAGGAACAGTCAAGAGCAGAAAAGGACTGGGCCTATCTGAAGGAAATGTATCCGGAACGGGTACGGCGTATCAGTGCAATGGTGGAAGAAGAATGTGATAAATTAGAATATGCAGGAAGCCGATGTTTGCGGAATATCCGGATCCGGAGGTGATCCGTAAGATCGCACGGGATGTCTATGCAGAGCTTCCGGATCCATATGTAGATATTCATCTGGATATGGAGGCTGCGCCATCTGAACCACCGTATGTTCCAAAAGGAAAAGGCTGTGGTAACTGCATGATGCGGAATCTGATAGAAACATTGATCTGTAATGAATTTTACTGTAGACGGGAACGCTACAGAAGATGTAGGAGACGATTTTACCTGTGAAGAAAATAGGAACACTTGTTATAAGAATAATAGTAATGGCAGTTTTCTTTGTGATTACTATTTTTTTAGTTGATAAATTTCAGAATAGACAGTATAAGAATCTGGCAATGGAGATGGAAAATGCCACCTTGCCTTTAGTATATGTAGACTATGAGGGCAGATATATCAACTGCCTTCATGGCTATACAACCGTAGTCGATACAACGATGCTTCGTGACTGTATTACTCCGGTGACAGATGACAAAAAAGTAACGTTTGCAGTAGATGACAAAAATGGTTATGCAAAGACCTACAGCTATGAGCTGCGGTCGATCTCAAGCGATTCTCTGATTGAGAACGGGGATCTGACATCCGATACAGAGGAGAATGGATACCGGATATTTGATATTGATATCCGTATGGATATCAAGCCGGATACGGAATACATGTTGGTATTCAAATTAGATGGAGCGGATGGACAGACCGTACGTTACTATACCCGTATCGTTGTAAATGACAATTATCATGCGTCCGAGCTTCTGGACTTTGTGGAACAGTTCAATGCTTCGACATTTGACTACGAGGCAAATGAAGAAGGCTCCTTCATCTATCCATACATGCAGGCATATAAAGGACAGGATGATGACAGCCTTTCTATGGGACATCTGAATCTGACAAGCAGCTACAAAGAGCTTGTTTGGAGTGGAGTGAATCCGGTTCGGATAACTTCGATTATTCCACAGATCAAGGAAATTGATGTCAATTATGCAGTAATTGAACTGGATTATGTGACCATGGCAGAAAACACCGATGGCGAGTCAGATTATTATTCGGTCAGGGAATATTATCGTGTCAGCTATAAAGAGCCAGAGACAGAAGACGATACAGAAACAGCCACCGGAGCAGAGGATGCTGAAGCATCAGAGGATACCGGGGAGGCAGATAACGCAGGCACAATATCCGTTATGAACTTTGATCGTTATATCGACGAGTATTTCAACCGGACAGGTGTCGATAATAAAAATAATGTGTATGAGATCGGGGTTGTTCTTGACGAAAAGCTGGATTATCGTTACAGCTCAGATAATAAGAAAATCGGTTTTGTCAGAAACGGACAGCTCTGGCTGTATAATTATTCAGAAAATCAGATCTCCATGGTATTTGGATTCTGGATGGATGATGTGGAAAATGTCAGAAACACATACAACAATTATGGTATCAATATGATCTCCATGGACGATGATGGCAATATGATATTTGCAGTATATGGCTATATGAACCGTGGTGCTCATGAAGGAAAGCTGGGAATCAGTCTGTGTTCTTACGATGCAGCAGAGCAGGAGGTTACGGAGCTGGTATTTGCAGAATGTAATGAACCATATGCAGCCATGAAAGATGAAGTGTCCAGACTGACCTATTATGATGGAACAAACTTTTATTTTATGCTTGGCAACAAGGTGAACTGCATTAACGTGGAAGCAAAACAGTTATCCTATTATGTAGATCATGTATCGCTCGATCATGTATATGTATCCGATGATATGCAGGTAATGGCATATGATTCATCGGATCAGGCAGCCGATAATGCGACATTGACGCTGGTTAATTTTGCAACCGGACAGACCTATACGCTGGATGCGGGAGCAGGAAAGAGTCTGGTCTGCTATGGATTTAAGAACCGGGATCTGATATATGGGATCTGTAATACGGCTGACAGTGATATTTCTATAGATAAAGATTCCTTTGCAAAAAAGAATCTGAGTGAAAAGGTATACAGCCGGATCCCATCATACAAATTATTTATCGTGGATGAAAATGGAAACCAGATCAAAGAATATCAGAAGGACGACAATTATATCATAGATATCAGCGTAGAGGATGATCTGATCTATATGACCAAAGGATCCAAGAAAACAGACAGATTCCGGTTGGCAGAGGATGACTTTATCACCTATAAAGAAAGCGACGATGTAAAACGAGTTGATATCACGACAAAAACAACATCAGGAATTGCGAAGCTGTATTTTACAGTACCGTCAAACATATATCTGACCTATATTCCGTATCTGAATATCACAAAGAACACGGTGGGAGATCGTTCATCAGATATGCTGATCACGGTAGAAGATGAATATGCAGGCTATATGGTATATGATAATCTGGGACTGACCGGAATCTATGAAAAGGCAGGAGATGCAATCAACCGGGCAACGCAGATCGCAGGTATTGTTGTTTCCAAGGATGGAGAAATCGTATACAGGCAGTCGGAGATGCAGGCTTATAATACGATCGCATCGTCAATCTATCACCAAAGCTCCGGCAGTGTGGATGCATCCTTGTGGGATTGTGTATATATGACACTGATCTATGAGGGTGTGACTGATCTCACATATGAAGATATGAAAGCATCCGGTACAGATCCGGTACAGGTGCTGACAGAGCTTGGAAAATATCCGGGAGCAGATATTTCAGGAATCTCGCTGGATCTGGTATTTGGATATATCAGTAATGGTATTCCGGTTATCAGTCGTATCAATGATGGAAGATATGTAATGGTCGTAAGCTATAACAGTGAAGCGGTTCGTTATTATGATCCGGTACTGGATACAGAAGTCCGGGTATCAAGAAAAGAATATGAAGCTGCCATGAGTCAGGGAAATAATGAACTGTATTCCTATGTTCAGGAGTAGAAATAAAAAGATATACAGAAAAACAGATCCGTCGGAGGACATCATTGTTTTTCTGTATAAGACAAAAAGAAAAGCTGCCGATTCCGGCAGCTTTTCTATATTATGATAACAACGTTCTGTGTGGATTACTCCTCTGAAATTGTTCCAACAGGACATGAACCTGCACATGCACCACATGAAATACACTGTGAACCATCAATAACGAAAACACCACCGTTATCGCTAATAGCTCCAACAGGGCATGAACCTGCACATGAACCACAACCGATACATGAATCACCAATTACGAATGCCATATGATTGTCCTCCTTTTAGTAATAATAATCACATCTCGTTACCTATTTTAAATCAAAAAGTTTCTTATATCAAGTGAATTGAGATGATTTGTAAAAAATTAGTTCCTGCTAACTTGAGTCTGCCTATCTTTTCCTATAAAGGGATAGACATTTAAAAATGTGTATACTATAATGGTGAAGATATTTTTAAAATCGAAAAATGTCATATCAGATTAAGAAAGATTATAGGAAACAGGAGGAAATATACACATGGCAAAGATCAGTAAAGATATGCTTATAAATGATATTTTAGCAGTAGATGCAGGAAATGCAGCAATTCTTATGGCAGCAGGTATGCATTGTATCGGATGTCTTGCAGCAGCAGGTGAAACTCTTGAGGAAGCAGCAGCCGTTCATGGTCTGGATCCGGTAGAGCTTGAACTTGAGATCAATGACTACCTTGCAAAGAAAGAAGAACAGGCACAGGCATAATTCATATAGAATATGTATCTGGCCAGACGAAAAATACGGCGGAATCCAATGAAAAAAAGGATCCGCCGTATTTGTTTTGTCAAATCAGTTTTCTTAAAAATTACAGAGCAGACAGAGTCTGAACTGCTTCCTCTTCAATGATCGTTTTAAAATGCTCTTTGAAATGATATGGCATGGCATCTGTTATTTTCTGTGCTGTGCCGTATTCTCCAAGAATGTAACATACCCGGTTGAATTCGGGAATAGTATTCTTATCATTTGTAAATAACAGATAAAAACGTTTATTAACCGGATTCTTATAGAGTGTGTTGCTGCTGAAGTAAAAACTTGCAACCTGTTTGGATGCGTTGATAACGGTATTTAACGAGTCGAATACAAGCAGTCTCGTTAAAGTCTGTGGAGCATCCTCTTCCTGTTGTGTCTGTTTTACAGGTGCTTTTGCGCTGGATGGAATATCGGTTGAAATCTCGATATTCTTACCTGCAAGACCTGTCAGATTATTTACAAAACCTTCCAGAGCATTAAAAATTGCCTCCGGAATCTGGGATTCATCGCCATTTATACCGATATCGATATGACCGGATATTACATTATCATCAGATGGGGGATAGTCCTCATCTTCGTATTCATCATCCATATCATCGTCATAATCGGTGTCGTCATCGTCATTATTTCTGGTAAATCTGGAAAAACGTGTATCCAATTCTTCCGGATCTTCTACCTTTGTGACAATTAAAATAAGACAATCTGATGAAATCGGTATAGCTTCGATCATCAGTGGTATATCATCAACCTCAAATCCGAGTTCGTTTGATGCCTGCTGCATCATCTCACGAAACAGTTCTTTTGCTTTTGGAGATCCATAAGCCAGCTCGGAAATCTTTAATTGTTTGTCTGCTAAATCTGCTTTATTCAAAGTACATCTGATCTGATTTTCACTTAAGCGTTCAATCTTCAATAGAATCACCCCATTTCTGATAGAATACCCATGAAGGGTAGAAAATAAGTCATACAATTGTGTATTAAAACGCACCTATAGTTTACCATATTTAACTGACAAGTAAATAGGATATAATGTGAAAAATTCAAAAATAATTTATAAAATCCTGTCGAATATGAATAAAAAATAATTCCACAGTATAAATTATGTATATATGGATCAGAATGTGAAAATGAGCAGAATAGGACAGAAAATATCAGAAAAGATTAATTTTTCATAAAGTGATTGGCAGGCGTACAAATATAATGTAATATAAGAGCAGACATCTTATGAACCCTTCATCGGTTCGCTGCAGACAGATTCCGGTCTGCATAATTCCGTTTCTGGCAGACAGATATTGCTTATTACATATAGATATGAAAAGAAACACGAAAACAATGGTGTATTTGTGCCATTGGTTTGTATATAAGATTAATATTGACACATCACAGCACGAATATGTAAAAAAGCAAATGGGAATAAAATGAAAAAATGTATCGATAAAAAAGAACCGTTACATTCATGCACAAAATAACAGTGGCAGGGGTTACAGCCCCCTGCCTATTCTGTGCCCGCCTGGATATGATTAACAAGCCCATCTGCGATCGCAGCGGCAACCTGTTTTTGATAGTCTGGAGTATTTAAACTGCTGCATTCATCCGGATTACTTAAAAAGCCACATTCAACGATAACAGCAGGACAGGGGCTTTTTTTCAGAATAAGATAGTCCAGATTACCTTTGACCGGACGCTCATTATCAGAATCGAGGATCGCATGGATCGAGGCCTGGATTGATTTTGCAAGCTGTTCACCGTCTGAAGAATTCGCATAGTAAAAAACCTGAGCTCCATGTACGGAAGAATCAGAAAAGCTGTTCTGATGGATACTGATAAAAAAGTCGGAGTTATGGGATGCCACAATCTCAATCCGATGATTCAGATCGGATGTCTTTAAGCTTTCGGCAGTTTCTGTATTCAGTGAGGAGTCATCCGTTCTGGTCATATAGACTTCAAAACCGAGAGAATCCAGAATCTCTTGCAGATAAGAAGCAATCTGAAGATTAATGTCCTTCTCCTTTGAATCGTTAATTCCTATTTTCCCAGGATCGTATCCGCCATGTCCGGCATCGAGTGTGATAATATAGCCGGAAAATGCAGTTTCTGTGGTGTCACTTTGTGTTTCGTCATTTGGATCAGACTCTGAATCTCTGACACCCGGCAGCGTGGCTTTATTATCCAGATCGGACTGAGGTGATTTTGACGATATTGGATACAATAGCAAAAATACAGAAAGAGAGCAGATAAATACAAGGAGTAGAAGAAGATAACGATTTAGTTTTGGAATAAGAGACCGGAGTTCAGGTTTCATAAAAGGATCACCTGTCAGAATTCTTCTTTCTATAAATATGCAGAAACATTCCGGTCAATGCCTGTGGATTTTGTTGACATTCCGCATACAAGGCTATAAGATAAACTATGTATGTTCTATATTGGATCTGCTCGGACGTGTCTTTAAATGTCCGATCAGGGGGAAATTCGGTGAGAATCCGGTGCAACCGCCATTACTGTGTTAAGATCATAAGATGGTCTTTCAGTCAGAATACCCGCAGATTTATTCTACATACAGCTTTTGGGCGAGGGAAAAGCAAGATTTAATTCCCAGCTTATAAAAAATATACAATAGAAGAAAGGAATCGAAACGAATGAAACGAATCAGGACACTGGTGCTTTCGTTTTTATTTGCGTGCGCAGTTTTATTCGTGCCATTTGCAGTAAATGCAGGTTATGGTATTCAGAATGTTGCGGCAGCGGAAGAAGATGAAAGTACGACCGATTATAGCACAAAATATGTTGTGCTGTCTCTTGAGGGCTTTACGATCGGACAGGGATTTTATATCACACCGACTCGTATGTCTTATGAAGAGATTGGAAATGTCTGGAAACAGGAAGGGATAGACATTGATCTGTCTAAATTGACCGTTTCACAGGCAACTTATGCATTTTTCAAGAAAGCAGGACTTCAGACAGAGCCTGCAGGATCAAGTGCCTATAATGACAGCAACTTTTATCTGGCAAATATCAAAGGCATTGATAAAGGAACTGTAAAAGTTCCAACAGCACTCTTGGATGCATATAAGACACGTAACAATGGAAATGATCTGGAACTGGAGGAGAAGACAGGTACAGACCTTGCAGAACATGATTACACATCATGGTCCGGCTGGATGATCACAGTTGATAATGTGCCTTGCAATACAAGCGCAGGCGCATATCTTGTAGATCAGGGAACCGGAGCAAATACCAATGTTCTCCGTTGGCAGTTTACACTTGCCGGTTATGGAGCAGATATTGGATGTGGATTTGAAGGCTATGAAGCATATTATGTAACCCAAGACAAGACAGAGTTATATACACTTTATGCAGAGAATGAAGAAGAGATCGCAAAGGATGCCTCATTAAATGCGGAACTTCAGGCAGTTATGGCAGATCTGGATGCATCAGCAGATGATGTGGCAGCTGCTGTAAAGAAGATCAAAGCATTAGGAGAAAAACAGGTATCGATCAAGATGAACAGCAGTGTTCCATATATGACACTTACAGATGCAGATGGAAATACAGTGGCGGCTGGAGATCCGGATAGTAATTATGTATACACAGTGAAGCTTGCAGAAGGTACTTATCGCTTATCAACATATAAAATGAGTGGTATTAATAAAGTTGATATGGGTTCAATTGATCTGATCGTAACCGATGAAGCAGAGCAGTCATATGCAGTATATAGTCTGTCAGGTATTGCATGTACAAATAAGGATGCCAGCAGTGGAAAATTTTGGCAAGAAGGAGAAGATTTTACTTTTAATGTAAAGGTAGTATCTCCAGATAATGTTGATCGTCATGCTACACTTGGTTTGATGCAGGCGGAAACAAGTCAGAAAGCAGCTCAGTATGCAGTGCCTTTTTATTATGCGGATATGGTATCTGTAACTGTAACACCTGAGGGAGACCATGCACAGAATTATATAGAAAAGACAGTTTCAAAAACACTTACAGCAAACAGTTCATATGGGTATTCGATCAGTGCACCGGAAGCCAGAAAAGTAAGTGTGACATTCCCGGAAGGAGCAGAGCTTAGACTGGGAACATTGTCTACATATTATATTTATAAAGATGAACCGGGAACAAAGATAGAAGCCAAAGAGCCGGGATATGAGACATATGAATTTACGGTCGGAGCTGGTATTACATATTACTATCGTGTGACAGGTGCCGGTGGTGTTACCTACTGGGATTGGTTCTCTACCAATAAAGATGCAGATTATATGGTTAGTAAGGCGGATATGTATATCGGGGATGACTCTTTTAATCCGGATACTATATATCATGATATGTCTCAGAATAAGTATGATGTAGCAGATATTTATCTTACATCAGATGAACATGGATACCTTTCTATGAAGAAGGGTGAGACATACAGTCTGGAATGTTTCCGTAATTGGCAGGCGATCGAAGGTACTTCGAATGCTAAGAGTGCAGAACCGGATTATCATTACACGGTTATTGATGAGAATGGAAATCCATCAAATGATGTGATCACAGTTACACCGGGAGCACATTCAGAAATAGCGGAGATTCAGGCGAAATCCGAAGGAACAGCAATTCTGCTTGTGACCTACGATGCACAGATTAATATGCAGGGATATACGAAGTATACCAAGTTTAGTGCAATATGGCCTGAAAACACCGGTGTTGTAGTGGTTACTGTTGATAAGGATGGCACAGCTATTCAGACCAACATGACCATAAATGAAGGTAAAAATAAAAAAGAGGAAAAAGTAACTGGCGACAGACTGGATGCACAGTTGGATGTTCTTTATTATGAGGCAGGAACAGACGGAGCTGAGTATACATTTACACCGGAGAGTGGAGTATCCGTATCTGTCCTTCGTCCGGAGATCATAGACAATAAGCTGACATACGGCGGATTTTCTGCAAAGAACATCACAAGAAATTCAGATGGCAGTTATACAGTCGCAGGGCTTACAGAAGGACCAAATATTGTTAAAGTTACAAAGAATGGTGTCAGTACTTATCAGGTGATACGTGCAAAAGAAGTTGCAGTATCATACAAATATAAAGATGCAGATGGAAATGAAATAACCGCAGATGAATTGACAGCGGGTGATTCCATTGAGATCAGCTATGGAGAAAGAAGTGAAGACGGTAAGCGTTCTTATAATGGCTTATACAATCCTGCCAGTAAATTAGCAGGTGTGTATAATATGGATGCAGCAATCTGCTTTTTTGACACAACAGGAACAGAATATGTTGGAAAACTAAACCAGTATATGTTTGCATCAACACCGGCTTCACAGACGATTACGGTTACGATCCCGACTTATTTTGCAGGTGATACATTCCGTCTGACAGGATGTCTGAAAAACGGAATAGGTGGATGGAGTGCTTATGGTTCACCATACGGTTCTCATCGGGCAGTTCGCCATGACACAGGTGTACCGGTACAGATGGCAGCCAGCCGTCATACCGCTTATATGTGTAATCTTCCGGATGTAGAATTCAAGCTTGTAGCTTCTGATTTCGTACCGGTAACATTGAATATAACAGACAGTCAGACGAAAAAACCGGTTACAGATTATACAATTCAGATCTTAGATGAAGATAAGAAAGAAACAAAAGTAACGGATGGAGTTTTCAAGGGATTTGTAGGAAAAACATATTCATATGTCATTTGTGCATCAGGTTATATATATAAGACAGGAACGATTGAGATTCCGGAGGATACAGACAGTATTACAAAGACGATCCGTCTGACACCTGCCGATGCTCAGGCGTGGGATGGACAGACTATGACTGAACCGAAACAGTCAGATGGTGTATACCAGATTGGAACCGGAGCAGAACTTTACTGGTTCGCAAATGAAGTAAAGACAAAATACACGATCAATGCGGTTCTGACTGCAGATATCGATCTTGCAGGATATAAGTGGATCCCTGTCAAACCGAATAGTTCAAGTTATGGTTATGCAGGAACATTTGATGGACAGGGGCATACAGTCAAGAATCTGTATGTGGACAATGTTCAGGATGCAGGTTTATTCGGATCAGTAACAGGTCAGATCAAGAATCTGACAGTAGAAGGAAATATTTCTGCAAGCACAGCAACACATGCCGGCGGAATTGCAGGTATGCTTAAGGAAAATGCAGGAAAAAATGTATTGATCTCAAATTGTGTTTCAAAGGTTAATATCACATTTACAGGAACTTCAAATTATGTTTATGCAGGTGGTATCGTTGGATATTGCGGAGCAAATTCAGATACCAGTACAAATGTGATTGACAACTGTAGCTATTACGGCACGATCACTGCTAAAAATGGCAGTTGCGCAGGTGGTATTCTTGGTGCAATGACAAATAGAAATGTTACAATCAAGAATTCCTCAAATTATGGAACGGTTATAGCAAAGAATAACGTAGGTGGTATTCTTGGTATTCATAATGAAGCCAGTTCAAAAGCACCTGCCGGTAAGATCATTGACTGCTATAATGCCGGTTCAGTATCAGGTCAGACAAATGTAGGTGGAATTGCCGGATGCTTTAAAGGCAAGGCAGCAAACAACGCAGGTGTAGAGATGTCAGGTTGTTATAGTGGCGGAGAAATTCTGAGCACCAGCCAGACAAAGGAACAGACAATATTTACAGGACAGTCAGCATATATGACATTATCTGATTCGGTTTATTCATGTGCAGATGAAGCAAGCAGCACATTTACAGAGGATCAGGCAGTATATGTATCTCCTGCTGATATAGCAGCAGTAAAGAAGCTGACAGCAGAAACAGTTTCAAAGAAAGCTGATAAGGATACGCTGGATCGTATAGCTCCAGTTATCAATGTGCTTGCAAATGTTCCGTTATCAGCAGAAGATCAGACATTTGTAGATCTTTATAAAGAGTTACAGGCAGCGGTTGCTGATCAGAAGCATGTTAAAGTCGGTGTATATGACTATACAGCAACAGCAGCGGGAATTAAGGGTGCATCTGAAAATGGTGTGATCCTTGATGACGTAGAAGTTGATGCAGCGACTGCAGTGGATGCTGTTGAGAAGGCGTTAAAGGAGAACAACATTCCATATGTTCTGGCAGATACAGGATATGGACCATATATGGAATCCATCAATGGACTGACAGTTCAGGCTGAATATACGATGTCAGGATGGATGTTCTCATACAACAAAGATGATTTCTCCAATATGGGCTTATCAGCTACAACGATCCAGGATGGAGATGTATTAGAATTCCACTATCAGCTTACAGGTGGCGATGTTGCATCTGCATATTCAGGTCTTCCAACATTGAAAGAGCTTATAATTGGAAGTAGTCAGATGAACTTTGAGGTATCATCTACATACGATGCTCAGTGGAATCAGATCATTACTTATAGGATGAATGGAGAAGAACTTGCCGGAACCGGTACAGAGAATGATCCATTTATTGTAAACGTAGATTTAT
The DNA here is from genome assembly GCF_003480025.1 of Clostridium sp. AM46-21. Classification (NCBI taxonomy): domain Bacteria; kingdom Bacillati; phylum Bacillota; class Clostridia; order Eubacteriales; family Clostridiaceae; genus Clostridium; species Clostridium sp. AM46-21. Next base: position 28,684 of record NZ_QUIB01000022.1, on the reverse strand, counting down.
TCAAGGACACAGACCTTACAGCTCTGCCAGTCAGCTACAAGACAGAGGCAGATTCACATTATGTAACAGTTGATGGACTTTCCAATGTTATGGATCTGACAGATGGAGTGCTGTGTCATGTAACATCCGGAGCAGGAAGAACTGCATGGTACAAGATCACTGCGACAGCAGAGACAGAAAAGGCATTGACAGATGCAAATACAAAGGTAGTAGTTGCAGATGCAGTTTATACCGGAGAAGAATTAAAACCGGAAGTAAAGGTATATGTAAACGGTAATCTGATAACAGAAGAAAACTATGATGTCGTATTTGAAAATGCGCAGAATGCCGGAACAGCTACCTGTACGGTAACAGGTAAGGGCGAATTCTCCGGACAGGTTCAGACAACCTCGAGATCAAGAAAGCAGAACAGCAGATCACAAATGTACCGGAAGACCGGAAGGTCGTATACGGACAGAAGGCAGATATCGAAGTTGCAGCAGGAGCAAAGACAACTCCTGTATTATCATCTGATAAAGAAGCTGTTGTATCAGTAACAGAAGATGGCAAGCTTCAGATCAATGGTATCGGAACAGCAGTTATTACAATTACAGCACCGGAGAGTGACAATTATCTGGCAGCTACAGCTTCCTTTAAGGTTACAGTTATGGGAGATCTGAGCAAGGCAACAATTGCTCCGGTTGCTTCTGTAGAATATACCGGAAAGGTGATCGTACCGGAACTTACAATCACAGATGGCACATATCAGCTTGTAAAGGATGTTGATTATACGGTTTCAGGACAGCGTGTATCTGTCGGAAAGGCTACAGCAACGATTCGTGGAATCGATGGAAGATATGCAGGTTCACGGACAGTTACATTTGAAATTGTGAAGGCAAAACAGGAAATCCAGGTTGCATCTAAGAGCATAGAGGTAACAGAAGGTACAGATCCGTTTGTTCTTGCAGCCGATGGTCATGGTACATTGACATTCGTTTCATCGGCACCTGCAGTTGCAGAGATCGATGATACAGGTCTTGTAACAGTAAAGGCAGCAGGATTTACAGATATTACGATCAAGACTGCCGGAACAGCAAATTACGAAGCTGCAGAAACAGTAGTTCGTCTGACTGTTAAGAAAAAGGCGGATACAGAAGATCCTGATAAGACAACAGAAGATTCTTCTGATTCAACTACAGAAGAACCGACAACAGAGAAACCAAGTACAGAAGAGCCAACTACAGAGACTCCGGATCAGAAGGTTACACTGACTGCCAAAAACACTGTTGTAACAGTTCCAAGTGTTACATATACAGGTAAGGCACAGAAACCGGCTGTAAAGGTTACAGTATCCGGCAAGGCATTATCAACCGATGATTATTCTGTAGCATATTCAAATAACAAGAATGCAGGAATCGCAAAGGTAGTTATTACCGGTAAGGGCAACTATACCGGTAAAGTAGAAAGCACATTTGTGATCAAGAAAGCATCACAGACGATCCAGAAGCAGACAGTATATGCATACAGTAAGTATGTGAAGATGAAGGCTTCTGCAAAGGGCAAGGTTACTTATACATCTTCTAATAAGAAGATCGCAACTGTAAATAAGAAGACCGGCTTTGTTACCGCAAAGAAGCCAGGTAAGGTACAGATCAAAGTAACAGCCGCAGCAACAGCAAATTACAAGAAGAGTACAGGAACGATCACCTTGATTGTTGTACCTGCAACACCGACTGTAAAGAAGGCTGCTGCATATAAGACCAAGGCAATCAAGGTTTCTTACAAGAAGGTATCAGGTGCAAGTGGTTACCAGATCACATATGCAACAAATAAAGCATTCAAGAATGCAAAGAGTACATATGTAAGCAGCAAGAAGTCAAGTGCTGTGATCAAGAACCTGAAAAAGGGTAAGAAATATTATGTCAAGGTAAGAGCATATAAGAAGATCAATGGAAAGAAGTTCTACAGTGTTTACAGTGGTAAGACGTCTGTAAAGACAAAATAATAAAAAAGATACATGAAGCCGTAAGGTGATATGTATTACGGATAAACATTGATCTGTCAGTAAAAGGAATACCGGCTACTATCCGGAAGCGTTGTAAAACGAACGGATGGCAGCCGGTATTTGCAATATACCGGGAAACATTGTATGGTATAGAAGATAATCTATGAAGACAGATACAGCATATAGCTGTAGGAAAATACAGGAAAGAGGAAAGCTGATTATGGCAGAAAACGATCTGACAAAAGAAAACTGTATGGAAATGCTGCGTGCTACATATAAACAACTGGAACGCTATCCGAAAAAATCAGACTTCACGGTGGAGGAGGTAGCCGCGGTAAAATCCTATTTTGGACCCTGGCCAAGAGCACTTGAAGCGTGTGGAATACTGCCGGATCGTTCGGCGGAACGGGAGGCAGCAAAGCTGCAGAAACGGATTGCTGCGAAAAGGCGGCAGACACAGTATAAGCTGGAACGTCAGGGCAGATTAAAAGAGCAGACAGATGATAAGAAACAATGAAAAACTCCAGATGCCGGGAAACGCATCTGGAGCTAGTCTGAAATATGAGGGGGCTCAAGAAATCACAGGATGGTACCTTTGAGCAAAATGGCAACAAACAAAATAAAACAACATGTGGCAAAGATACCAAACTTAACTTTGAGATAATTGCAGCGTGTAAAAGACCTCTCTGTCTTAAAAAATGTGCTGCGCTCAATCCTGTTCTGTTCTCTGCTTGAATACTTCATAAGCACCATCCCTTGTCTTGATGATGTTACTATAAAGGATGGATGCATCATAATTTGCAAAAAAATGCATCTATTCTGCATATTTCTTCTAAAGAAGTATTAAGCATCTGTTAATTATAAAAATATCGATTCATCTGGTAGAAGAACAATCCGTTTTTCATATAAAAGTTGTATTCTTCTGTTGTATCGGCTTCTAATTCCATACTAATCTCAGTAGTGTAAGTATAATAGGTATGAGCGGTCAGAGGTGTTCCTGTCAGCTTTTCAAATAACTGCAGATCAGAATCCGGTATCTCTGTTGGAGTCATACCTGCACCGTTTCCGGATCCTTTCTCAAAGCTGAGCTCATAATAAGAGACTAATATATCGTATAGAGTGTCAAAACAAGTGTCACTGAACGTAGTTGAATTACCGACATGGCTTCCTAAAAAGTTATACAGTGGAAGTATATAATCATTGTAATATTCCAGTTCTACCAGACTTTCTTTATTGTAGAAAGTGTTAGAATTAGGGTCCAGATTCATTGTAAATGTAATCAGTTTGTTCGTGTCATAATCCAGAAAACAATTCATTTCAAATCCAAAATAGTAGATATTAACCACCCATATCGTAAAACTGCGGTAAGAATTTTCGTCTGACGTTGCAAGATATTTGGATATATACATCTCATAGATACCATTTACAGTGAAATCACAGGAGAAATAATCAGAGAAATACGATGTCAGTTCATTTACGGTTACATCATGGATCTCACTGTAGGAATGTTTGTCCGTATAATCAAAGTTCAGATCGGTGTAATAACATTCTCCGTTTATGATGTTGATCTTCTCAAGCAGTGTCAGTTTATTTGTTACATCGAGATTGTTCGGACTGATCTCGTGGCTGGATACGGAATTCAATGTTTTCCTGTCCTGAATACGAAAATACAGATTCGAGGCAATGATACAGATCACAAAAATTGCAATGCATATTATAAACCAGAGAAGATTCTTGTATAGGAAATGAAGAATACCGCGTGCTTTTCCGGTATGTTCGACAGAGGGAACAGTACCTTCTTCACTCTCATTTATCATATCATTTACTTCTGATTCAGAGATATCATCGTCTTCCTTATGGGCAGCGGTCAGTTCATAGGAAGCAATGACAGATTCTTTATTTTCTTCGTTACTCATGATGTGCCGCCTCCTTTATATTTGGTAATGTAATAGTGACAACCGTACCGCGTCCGACGGCACTCTTGTATTTGATCTTAGCCTGATGGATCTCTGCAATCTTGCTGCAAATAGCAAGTCCGAGTCCGGCTCCGCCCTGCGCACGGGATCTGGATTTGTCGATTCGGTAGAAAGCTTCACTGATTCGTGTGATTTCTTCCGGTGGCATTCCCCGTCCGTTATCTTTGATAATGATTACATAATTATCATCCCTTACAGTTCCGGCTACATGGATAAGACCATTGTCGTCGATCGCTTTTCTGGCGTTATCAATGATATTGATGATCAGAGACTGAAAGAGGTCGATGTCCATCATACAGCAGCCCTTTCGGCAGCTTGACTTTAATGTTATATGTTCCTTTGCCAGCTCCGGCTTCATAACATTGATCACATTCTGGATCGCGAGGGAAGGATCGGTCGGTGTTAATATGGTTTCCTGATTTTTTACAACCAGAAGATCCAGTAATTTTAAAGATAAGCTCTCCAGACGTTTTCCTTCTGAGAAGATATAGTTGGCTGCTTCATTTGTTTCGTCTTCACTCATATTCTGGCTTCGCAGAAGATCGGCATAACCGATGATCGAAGTCATTGGGGTCTTTAATTCATGTGCGAAGCTTCCCATAAACTGTTCCTGTTTTTCCATAGAGAAATGAAGTTCTGAGATGTTATCTTCGATAGTATCTGCCATGTTGTTGAAATCATTTGCGAGTGCCTCAATCTCATCGCCGGAGTGGATGTGCAGACGGGCAGAGTAATCACCGTGGGAGATATGCTGCGCAAGTGATGATAATTTTTCCAACGGCTTTGTAAGCAGGCTGGCTGCGATCATGGATGTGATACTTCCGACAACGAAGATCGCGATCAACAGCAGACGGAATGTATTCTGTTCCTGCGCACGAGCAGCATACACGGAAGTGATGTCATAGACAATGTCCATCTGTGAGATGTCCAGATTTTCTGTATTGATATCCATGGAACTGCATAATTGCAGATAGTAGTTATTATTTTCTCTCCAAATGATCGAATTACAGGTATTTTCATCCGATGGTTTCATTTCTTTATATGTAAAGGATGAATTCATGATGCTTACGACTTCCATATCCGAATTTCGAAGAATGATATTCTTACGGTTGGAGTTTCCCTGAGCTGAAAGCTGGTTAATGATATTAGACATGTCGATATAAGATGATACAGAATTTGTATCAACAGCAATCAGCAGAGTACTCTGAATACTCTCATAATTTTGCAGGTCACTGTCGATGGTGGAAGATAACGAGGTTTTGAATGATCGGTGGATCAGCATGGTTCCTCCGAGACCGAAGGACAGTCCCAGAAGTGCAACCATACATAATACAAGTTTATGCTTAAATTTCATAGAAACTCCTTTTTAAATCTCCAGACGGTATCCGATCTTGTTGATGGTCTTTAAGCAGTCTTCCAGTCCGAGTTTTTTTCGCATACGCTGGACATGAAGAGCAACCGTCCGGCTGTCACAAGGATAGTCACCACCCCAGATACGCTCATATATCGTTTCACGATAGAGCGCAACTCCCGGATTTTGTGCAAATAACAATAACAGCTCATATTCTTTGTTCGTCAGTGGAATCTCTTTTCCATTTTTTGTGACGCTCATCGCAACTGTATCAATAACAAGATCGCGGACGGTGATCGTTGTATTCAGCTTATTATATCTCCGGAGAACAACTTCAATCCTTGCAAGAAGCTCAACGATCTCAAATGGTTTTACAATATAATCCTCGGCTCCCATCTTCAGACCCATGACACGGTCGTTCAGGGAGTTTTTTGCTGTAATAAAGATAACCGGTATTTTTAATGGTTTGATATATTCAAGAACATCATAGCCGGATGCACCCGGAAGCATGATGTCGAGCAGAACCAGATCAAAAGGGGTTTCTTCCAGTATGTCTGCGGCAGCAAGTCCGTCATAAATACAGGTACAGGAATAGCCTGCCTTTGTCAGACTCATTTTGATCAGGTTTGCAATAGGTTTTTCGTCTTCAACTACTAGTATATTAATCATAGATATAACCTCCAAAGGGGTTCGCCTTCCAATGACCCCATACCCTGTAATTCTACTATATTTTACAAAAACTTGAAAGAGAATAATGCCGAAAAAAAGAGATTTAAGGTTTCGCCCGGCTCCTCCCGGTTGTGTATTGCCCCGCTTCATGTCTGCCCCTTCCGGCTGGATTCTTTGCATATAAACTCGCATATTTTCTATGAATTGTACCTGCCTTATTTGCTCATGCTCCTGCGCAAACTCGCCTTCGGCTCAAACATGCACCCGCATTCGCTGGCAAGGTACAAGTTCATAACGAAAATATTGCTTTATGTTTATATGCAAAGAATCCAGCTGGTAGTAGGCAGGCGCGAAGTTGGGTAATACATAGCCGGTAGTGGGTAGGTGCGAGGACAAGCCGGGCGTGGCAATGCGGAACATTGGGTAGTTCACAAGATGTTGTTTAGATGGTATATTAATAAGGAATTGGATGAAAAACGAATACGCTATGTGTTTTATAGAAAAGGGCAATATTTCTTAATAAAGGACAATGATGAATTATGACAAAGGATGAACTTCAGAGATTGGAACATAAGATAATGGATGGATATCGTATCAGCAGGGAGGAAGCAGAGCGGCTTATCGATGTAGATCTGTCAGAACTTTCTGAAGCGGCAGACCGGATCCGACTGCATTTCTGTGGAAATGTCTGCGATGTCTGTTCTGTGGCGGCTGTTAAGGTTGGACAGTGCGGTGAGGACTGTCTGTACTGCGCACAGTCAACCAGAGCAAAGGAGAAGGTCCCGGCGGAATGTGTACTGGGTGAGCAGATCCTGACCGATATAGCGGTTCAGGATAAGAGCCGTGGTTCTTACCGGTACGGGCTTGTATCTGTTGGACGGCGGCTGTCGAAACGGGAGGTAGCACTGGCAGTTCAGAATGTGGAGGATATCAGGAAGACAGCAGATATCCATGTCTGTGCATCTCTTGGTATGCTGGATGAGGAGGATTTCATAAAGCTTCATGAAGCTGGTATGACAATGGTTCATAATAACATGGAAGCATCGGATGCGTTCTTTAAGACCTTGTGCACGACGCATACATCAGATGATAAGAGAAAGAGTATCCGTGCAGCTAAAGCTGCTGGGATGAAAGTATGCAGTGGTGGACTGATCGGACTGGGAGAGACGCTTTCGGATCGGATCGACCTGGCATTTTCGTTAAGAGAGCTGGATGTGGACTCGGTTCCGATCAATATGCTGAATCCGATTCCGGGAACGTATTTTGAACATCAGGAGCCGATGAAGCAGGAGGAGTTCCTCCGGACGGTGGCTGTTTTTCGTTTTATCCTTCCGGATACCTTTATCCGTCTGGCGGCAGGCAGAGCCTATTTGCCGGATAATGGCAAGGCAGCTCTTCGTGCCGGGGCAAATGCCGTGATCAGCGGTGACTTTCTGACAACGACCGGAATCACATTTGAAACTGACCTGCAGATGATCCGTGAACAGGGCTACGAGATTGGAGCACCAGAGCCCGGCACCCGCATGGACTTTTAAAATGAAATTACCGGTTGTTGAATTTTCTGAGAGAAACATATATTATGAATATGATTGGAACATAGAATCAGGTTTAAATGTGATCAGGAAAATTATTTAGATATATTTAATTGAAAATCAGGCGATTTTAATAATTATAGAAAGAAAGAGGTACAATATGAATATTTATGACAGAATGATGGCGATAGGAACAAAGATGACGGAGATGGATGCATCGACATATCAGGGAGCATTTATCGGCAAGATCTCATATATGGCAGAGAAGGAACAGGCTGGACAGGCAGACAGTATCCGCTATGAATTCGGGGCTGTAAAGGAGAATGCATTTATGTACATCCTTCCGATCCTCGGTTATGTGGATGGCGTAGAGACACCGGTAGAGAAATTTACCGTGACACTTGTAAAGCCATCCGATAAAGAGAAGGAATTGAAGCGCGTAGAGGCTGCATCATATGATAATGCAGAGGAGTTCCACACATTTTCAAAAGAAGAGGTTTACAGCTTCAGCAAGGAGACAGGTGATCAGAATAAGATTCATCTGACCGATCATCCGGTTGTTCAGGGTATGTTGCTTCTTCGTACAGCGGCTGTAAAATCAGAGGACGTATCCAGAATTGATGTTAAATTTGTAGAGCCATCTTATGCAGAAGAAGAGTTAAAGTGGGCATTTGACGGAAGAGATCATGTGCTGTTCGCAGATGGTTATGTAAAAGCGACGTTCCGTATCAAATAATTGCTGGCATGGAGGGTGTATGAAGGTAAATAAATTCAGCCTGACGTATCTGGCTGGGATGGTTATGATCCTGATATCCGGATGTTTCCCATTCCTGGGATACCAGTTTACCATGAAGGATTATCAGGATGTAAAGGAATGGTTTCCGCTTTTAAATCTGAAAAAGCTTGCAGACCGTTATCAGGCGATGGGAGATATCAATCTGTTTGTCCGGATATTGCCTTATCTGGCAATCCTTACCGGGATAGCGGGAATTGTACTGGTTGTGATCTATCTGCGTGGAGACCGGGATACCTGGGACATCTTCAATCTGATGTTTTTTATACCGGCTGTTCTTTCCGGTATTGAATTATTCCTGCTGACACACAGTAAGACGATTCGGGCGATTCATGGGATTATGGAAGAAACAACACGCAGTATGCAGGAAAATGGCTATAAAGGCTTTGCAGGATACCGGCTGGGCTTCTATCTGTTTCTGGCAGGTATCATTATCAGTCTGGTCAGTGCGGTGTGTTTCTTTGCACTGGATCGTGAATAAAATAGAACAGGGGTGTGAGAAATGGCAAATGAGAAGATCCTGTTAGTTGAGGATGATTTTGCTTTGGCAATGGGGACGGAATATACATTAAAGACAGAGCATTATGAAGTGGTGCATGCTTCGGATCTTAAGACTGCGAGAAAGTGTCTGCAGCCGGATATCGATCTGGTGCTGCTTGATGTTATGCTGCCGGATGGAAATGGTTATGATTTCTGCAGAGAGATCCGTGAGGCAGATAATTATGTTCCGGTCATATTTCTTACAGCAGTATCAGATGAAGTGAATCTGGTACAGGGACTGGAGCTTGGTGCAGATGATTATATAGCAAAACCATATCGGGTAAAGGAACTGCTGACACGGATCTCTGTGATCCTGAGAAGACAGCGGTATAACAATATCAAAAAAACAGATTTGGAAAATGAAGCAGGAGAAGATTTCATTTTCGGACACACCAGACTAGATAATAAACAGTATAAGATCTACCGGAATGAACGGAATATCGACAGTACACCAAGTGAATTTCGTTTGCTTCGGGAACTGACGCTTCATGAGAATCAGGTTATGACACGGAGACAGTTGATCGAACGGTTGTGGGATGTCGATGAGTCATTTGTGGATGATAATACCTTGTCGGTATATATCAAACGGTTGAGAGATAAGCTGGAAGAGGATTCGGTATATATCCGTACTGTCCGGGGGATTGGTTATATGTTTGTTCCGGACTCAGCAAATAAGTAAAAACAGTAATAGAAATAAACGGCAGGAGTGCTTGGAATGCATTCCTGCCGTTTTATATATGGTTATTGCTTATTTCAATTTTACATAAGCGGCTGAAACATAGCCGTTGTAGGTTCTGCCGTCCTTTGTGAAGGAAATCTGATACCAGTCCTGATATAAGCCTTTGAGTGTAAGCTCTGTTCCATAAGAAACTGTCTGAATAATATCATATCCGGTTCCGGGACCTTTTCTTACATTTAAGACACTGCATATAACCTGCATCTTCTGGCTGCCTTTCTTGCTAGCGGTAAGTGCAGATCTGGTTCCCTTGTAAGCCTTTCCATTTGACTTGTTGTAGGCAACGATGCAATAGCTGTATTTGGATGATCCGGCTTCATTGATAATATAGGAAGAAGCGGCGGAGTTGGTGATCGTTTTTAGCTTTGTATACTTCTTTGTTTTATTTGTATAACGATAGATATAATACCCATCTGCATCTGTCTGAGCCTTCCATGTCATTAACTGCTTGGAACCGTAGCTGTTTACAGCTACTCCTGTTACCTTTTTCGGTGGGATCTTAACGGTTATCGTAGCTGCATCACTGATCGAAGTAGCACCGTTTCCGCGGTAATAGGTTTTAACCTTGAATTTATAGGTTCCGTTTGCGGACAGTCCCTTCTGTGTCCAGGAAGTCTTATCGGAAGATAATTTTGCAATCCGTTTCCAGGAAGAACCTGTGGTTCCGTTTTTCATATAAACAAGATAACCTGAAATATTCTTAGAAGATTTCCAGGAAATACTTACAGAGTTATTCTTGGATGGGATAACGGACACGCTTCTGGCATTTGCTGGTTTTGTCATAATAGATACTGTTTTGGAACGATCTGTACGGACATTGTTGCCGGATTTCTTGTAGTAAGCAACAACACAGTATTTGTAAATGGTATTGCCACTTAATTTTTTATCTGTATATGAGGTTGTGTTTTTATTTGTGATCGTTTTAACGCGTACCCATTTACCATTGTCATTTAAACGGTAAACGATATAGCCGGCAACATTTATCTGACCATTCCATTTAACGGTTACGGTATTCTTTGTAGAGGAAGCAGTTACACCTGTGGCCTGTCCGGGACGGGTGTTTCCGTTTATGGAAGAGGAGTATTTGAAAAATGCGCGGCGGCTGCCTTCTTCAAAGTAAGCACGCACTTTATAAGTGTAAGTTGTTCCGCTTGCCAGCTTGGTATCTGTGTAAGTATTGTTTTTGGCTCCTTTTACATAAGCAACGGTTTTGTATTTACCGGTTGCCGGATTGAAACGTACGATGTGGTAGCCGGAAACTTCGGTCTGCGGAGTCCATTCTAAAGTAAGAGAATCCTTTGCCCGTTTGGCGATTGATACCTTATCAATATTCTTTTCCTGTGTAGCGGCATGAACGATATTGGACTCTCCGCCGTTGTAAGCACCGGAATTTGTTCCGTAGAACGCAAGTACCTTGTAACTGTATAAGGTTTCTACCTCCAGACCCTTGTCTGTAAATGAAGTATTGCTTGCACCGACTGTCGTTCCGACATGCTTATATGTATTTGTGCTCTTGTCAAGACGATAGATCTTATAACCATATACATACGGTACTTTATTCCATTTCAAGGATGCCTTCTGCATGGAAGTTGAAGTGATATGCAGATTCTTAACGGCTTCCGGTTTTTTGATGTACCGGAAATTCATATCAACATTACCGCTGATGCCGGCTACAGAGCCGGAAGATGTGTACTGCCAGTAGGAATATTTACCTTCGTAAGATGCATGCACACTGTTGGTTGCAGAATCCCATCCCGGATATTGGGCGAGCCAGATCGGGAACCGTTTTGCCAGTACATCTGCATATACATCATCTGTGAGTAAAGATTTATTTGCATAGACCATAGCGGTGTAATTATTCTTCTCTACCTCTTCACAGAAAGCAGTACAGATCGTAGTTGCGGCAGCAGGACTTAAGTTTGCCCGTGCAAGTCTGCCGGAATGATTGATGTAGTATTCGTAGTCCATAACAACCGGAAGCTTTATGTTATAGCCTTTGATCAGCTTCATGGTGTAGTTGGCCTCTGCTCTTGCTTCGGCCGTTGTGATCGCCTGGGAATAGACATATACGCCGACATCCAGTCCTGCGGCGAGAGCACCTTCGATGTTTTTCTTATATAATGCGTCTGCTTCCAGCACACCGGATTCTGTGGTACGGAGTGCGACACGGATCAGAGCAAAATTAATTCCGTCTGCCTTGACCTTCTTCCAGTCGATATTGCCCTGCCAGCGGGAGATATCAATACCATTTATAATGTCATAGCCCTTGAACTGTGCATCATGGGCATAGATGCTGGTATCAATGGAAGCCAGAGAAGGATTCTTGATGCTGTCAGATTTTTTCTGAAGCTCCTGAATTGCCTGTGGATCTTCTCCGTATTTTTTATTGATAAGGGCAATCTGTTCCTTTGTTAATGAAGAACTGTCAAATGTTCCTGTTTCTACCATTTCATCAATCTCGTCAGCATATGAAATGTTGGATGACTGGGTAGAAACTGTTGTGTACGCATATTGTGACTGCGCATAGGTCTGACCGGCGATCTTAGGTGCGCTGAAGATCGTGAGACCGGCGACAGCACTGCACAATACCGTGGTAATAAGTTTTTTCACGATAAGCAACCTCCAATTTTTATTTATCCTTAACTAATTTATAATATTTTTTTTACATATAAATGTCAATAATCTGGGGAAATTTAAGAACTATGAAAAAAACAGGTAAAAGATCAGATAAAATCTTTACCAGAAATTTGCACAAAAAAAGCATTTTTGTAGTGCCAAGTCAGTCGATGACGTGTTATAATCAACACGGTAATAAAAAATGAAAGGAACATCATATGGAGAAAAAAACAAGATTTTTTGGGGCATTAGGCGGTATGTTAAAAGGACTGGTCCGCCCGGCAGAATATATTAAGACAGGAAAAAGTGCAACATGGTTTTCCATCCATTTGTTGGTGATCCTTGTATGCGTGATTCTTCCGACGTTAGTATTTTATATGCCGGTCAGCAAGAGAATCGGATATAACCGCCTGGCAGATGCGATCGATGACAGAATTGCATATTTCAGTGTAAGTGAAGACGGATTTTATTGTAAGAAGCAGTATGAATTAAAACGTCCGGGAGAAGCATATATCAGAATCGATTCTACGGATTACGATACGGAATCAGATGAGATCGATGAACTTCTTGAGGTTGGACATTATAAGACAATGGTAGTGGTCAGCAATCAGGAGATTCTGCTGTACAGCGATGATTCACCGACCAGGATCAGTTGGAACAGTGTTTATTCGCACCTGCGTTCGATCGAGAAGCGGGATGTATATGATAAGGATACATTATTAAATCTGACAAGAAAATATGATACTCCGTTATTGATTGGGATTACACTTGTGCTGGCGGTATTGCTGATATTTGTCTACTATGTCGGAACCCTGATATGGGGATTTATCATAAATGCACTCAAGCATGTATTTGGTATCAGTGATGAGATCGGTTTTTCGGATATCGTAAAGGCGTCCACACTTATCAGAACTCCGTGGTTTATAGCGGCGATCCTGATCGCAGGATTTGTATTAAAGGGACAGTTTGTATTTATGTATATTCTGTGTGTGATCATAACATTTGTCTATCTGATCGCAGCAGTCAAATTATATGCAGATGAGATCCTACGGATACCGGAGAAACCGGAAACAAAAGCGGGAGAACAGGAAGATCATGTGCCGGATGAAGAGTATTATGGAGACTGATAATAGTTTCTTAGTATAAAAACAACAAATTAGGAGGTATTATGCGTAAAACTAAAATTATATGTACATTAGGGCCATCAACAGATGATGATGATATTTTGAGAAAGCTTATGATCGAGGGAATGAATGTTGCCCGATTCAACTTTTCACATGGAGATCATGCACAGCATAAACGCAACATGGAACGTATCATGAAGTTCAGAACAGAGCTGAACCTTCCGGTTGCAACACTGCTGGATACAAAGGGACCGGAGATCCGTGTAAAAGATTTCAAAAATGGAAAGATTGAACTGAAGCCGGGGCAGACATTTACATTTACAACCGATGAGGTTGAAGGTGATGAGAAGATGGTTTCAATCACATATAAGAATCTTGTAAATGATGTAAAACCGGGGAATACGATACTGATCGATGACGGTCTGATCGAGATGACGGTAGAGCAGGTATCCGAGAATAAGATCGTCTGTCGTGTAGTAAATGGCGGTCCGGTATCCAATCGCAAGGGCGTAAATGTACCACGCGTAAATCTGTCCATGCCATACATCAGTGAGCAGGATCGTGCAGATATCATATTTGGTATTGAGAATGACTTTGATTTTATTGCAGCGTCCTTTGTAAGAACGGCAGATGATGTATTGGAGATCCGTAAGATTTTAGATGAGCATGGCTGTGATAATATAAATATTATTTCCAAGATCGAGAATATGCAGGGTGTGGAAAATATCGACGAGATCATCCGTGTATCAGATGGTATCATGGTAGCACGTGGCGATATGGGTGTAGAGATTCCGTTAGAGGATGTTCCTGTAATCCAGAAAATGATCATCAAGAAGGTTTACAATGCAGACAAGCAGGTTGTAACAGCAACCCAGATGCTTGATTCCATGATCAAGAACCCAAGACCGACAAGAGCAGAGGCAACAGACGTTGCAAATGCAATCTATGATGGAACCAGCGCGATCATGCTTTCCGGTGAGACAGCCGCAGGCAAGTATCCGGTAGAAGCACTCCATACTATGATTAAGATCGCAGAACGTGCAGAAGAAGATATTGATTATACAAAACGTTTTTATGAGAGAGGAAATATCCAGAATCCGGATATCACCAGCGCAATCTCCCATGCAACCTGTACAACAGCAATCGATCTTGGCGCAGCAGCGATCGTAACCGTAACAAAATCAGGAAAAACAGCCCGCATGATTTCTAAATACAGACCGAAATGTCCGATCATCGGATGTTCACCGGTTGAAAAGGTATGTCGTCAGTTAAATCTGTCATGGGGCGTTCAGCCGCTTCTGATTGCAGAGGAGAATAATACGGATGATCTGTTTGAGCATTCTGTAGAAGCTGCGAAGAGAAATCATTACATCAAGGATGGAGAGATCGTTGTTATCACTGCCGGCGTTCCACTTGGTGTTGCCGGAACAACCAACCTGATCAAGGTACATGTTGTTGGACATATCCTTGTAAAAGGTACTTCTGTAAACGAGAAGTCGGTATGTGCTCCTTTATGTGTAGCAGAAACAGAAGAAGATCTTCAGAAAAATTACAATCCGGGAGATATTATTGTAATGAAAGAGACCAGCAATAATATCATGGAACAGTTAAAGACTGCATCTGCGATCGTGTGTGAAAAGGATGGGAAAAATTCACATGCTGCGATCGTAGGCCTCAGCCGTGATGTTCCGGTTATCATCGGAGCAAAGAATGCGACCCAGATATTAAAAACAGGTGCCATCGTTACAGTAAAAGCCAAAGATGGAGTAGTTGTTTCTTAAGTTTGTAACAAATGTAATAAATCTTAATTTTTAAAAAAACGCTGAAAAACAAGCAAAAACACGGGAATGCCATGTTGACAAGCATTTGAATTGTTGTTATAATGAACCAGAAATGTAACAATTTCGTAACAAATGTTTGATGACATGGCATTTCCATGTCAGGGAGGTAATAAGATGTCCAAAGGAACCAGAAAGATATCCGTTGCGGTAGTAACAGTCAGTCTGGCAGCTACAACGGCATTTGGCGTGATCAAAGCAAATAACATATATGATGATTCAACGATCGGACTCTCATCAGCGCTTGACAGATATGTAGAATCTGTTCAGCTTGAAACGGCTTCAGCCGGAGATGGAAGTACACCGACGGATGCTTCTTCTGAAACAGTTAAGACAGAAACAGCAAAGACTGAGACAAAGAAGACATCAAAAAAGAGTACCAAGAAAGAAGAAAAAACAACAGAAGCTGCGACAGAGGAAACGGGAGCGGCAGAGGAAACCTGTAAGTATCCACAGTTTGAAGGAAAGTGTCTTACAACTGTAACGGATGAGGTTAATATCCGTGCTACAGCAAGTGTAGACGGTGAACTGGTCGGAACACTTGGAGCAAATGGTATTGCCCTTGTAAAGGAAAAAGGTGATACGTGGACAAAGGTTGCATCCGGTAGCTGTGAAGGATACATAAAGAACGATTTCCTTGTATATGGTGACGATGCAGGTGCTTATGCAGAAGAACATTGCAGCAAGTTGGCAACTGTTACAACAGAAACCTTGAATGTACGTGCCGAGGCAGATGCAGACAGTGAATGTCTTACAATGATCCCTGGTGGAGAATCATATTCAGTAATCGGTCAGGCAGATGGCTGGACAGAAGTAAAGGTTGATGATGAGACTGCCGGTTATGTAAGTTCGGATTATGTTGAAATTTCATATAATACAGTAAAGGCTATCTCGGTAGAAGAGGCTGAAGCTGCAAGAGCAGCAGAAGAGGAAGAATTGAGAAGACAACAGGAAGAACAGCAGAAGCAGCAGGAGGAAGAGCAGCAGGCAACAGAAGCCCCTACGGAAGCTTCGACTGAGACTCCTACAGAAGCACCAACTGAGACACCAACAGAAGCCCCTACGGAAGCACCAACTGAGGCTCCTACGGAAGCTCCTACAGAAGCACCTTCTGAGGATCCGGTGCCATCCAGCGGTTCAACTGGTGTAGACCTTGCAAATTATGCATTACAGTTTGTTGGCAATCCTTATGTATATGGCGGTACAAGCCTTACAAATGGTGCTGACTGTTCAGGATTTACATTATCCGTATATGCACACTTTGGAATTTCACTTCCACATTCCGCAACTGCTCAGTCTTATTACGGAACAGAAGTAAGTCTTTCAGAGCTGGAACCGGGTGATCTGTTATTCTACGGAACAGACGGAGATATCGGACATGTTGGAATCTATACAGGTGGCGGCATGATCGTACATGCAAGTACAGAAGCAACAGGAATCAAGACATCTGTATATAATTACAGAACTCCGATCAAGGCAGTCAGACTGCTTGGACAATAAAGGATAAACAGAATAGAAGAAAAGCCGGTACATGGTGAGTGAACAGGTTCTTGTTTCTCCCGGTATGTATCGGCTTTCTTTTTTTGCATTCGATGAATACAAGACTGTAAATTAAGGAAATATGGGAGATAGAAAAAAGATACATATGCATTTGTGTAGTTTTCATAAATTATATAAATTAATTGTTAATTTGACTAAAAAATGAAAAGTAAACGGTTCCCTTTTGTTTAAAATGACTTGAAAAAATGGTGGTTTATGTTATAATAAGACTATCAATTCGGGGACACCCGAAAAAGAAGGAGTTGGGCAACATGAATTACATAATTAGTGGAAAAAACATCGATGTTACTGAAGGTTTAAAGAATGCAGTATATGACAAGCTGTCCAAGCTTGAGAAATATTTCGCAGAAGATGCTGTTGCACAGGTTACATTTAGTGTAGAGAAAGACAGACAGAAGATAGAAGTTACGATCCCTATGAAAGGACATATCATTCGTGCAGAACAGGTAAGTGATGATATGTATGTATCGATCGATCTTGTGCTAGAAGTAATCGAGAGACAGGTGAACAAGCATAAGAAGAAATTGATCGACAAGGAGCAGAATGCAGCATATCTCCAGAATTCATTTGTAGAAGAAGAAACAGATGAAGATGACGAGATTAAGATCGTTAGAAGCAAGAGATTTGCAGTAAAGCCTATGTATCCGGACGATGCATGCATCCAGATGGATCTGCTTGGACATAACTTCTATGTATTTAGAAATGCAGAGACAGAAGAAGTAAATGTTGTCTACAAGAGAAAGGGTAATACATACGGATTGATCGAACCAGAATTTTAATCTCGTACCTGCTGAGCAGGGACAGATATTTTCAGAAGCTATAGTCTGAAGAATGTCTGCCTGAGATTTTCGGATAAAAAGAAGGGTCGCCAGACAATTAACGCTGGCGGCTCTTTTTTGTGGTCAGATTTAAAGAATGAATGTTGATTATTCATCATTATTTCATAAATGCTTTACCAAAGCTTTTCAGATTCATTCTTGATATAAATTTCATATGATGGTATTATGTACCCTGAGTAATAAGATTTGGATATGAAACCAAGAAAACAGTTAGGAGAATAATAGAATGGGATTATTTGAAAAAGTATTTGGCACACATAGTGAGAAAGAACTGAAGAAGATCGCTCCTATTGTGGACAAGATAGAAGCACTTGATTCTGACATGCAGGCATTGTCCGATGAGGAATTAAGAGCAAAGACAGCAGAATTCAAAGAGAGACTTGCAAATGGGGAAACGCTTGATGATCTGCTGGTAGAAGCATTTGCAGTTGTAAGAGAGGCTGCATACAGAGTGCTTGGCATCAAGCATTATAGAGTACAGTTGATCGGTGGCGTTGTATTACATCAGGACGTATCGCCGAGATGAGAACCGGTGAAGGTAAGACCCTTGTGTCTACACTTCCTGTATACTTAAACGCACTGGAAGGCAAAGGTGTTCAGGTCGTAACAGTCAACGATTATCTGGCAAAGCGTGATGCTGAATGGATGGGTAAGGTTCATGAGTTCCTTGGACTTACAGTTGGTATTATTTTGAATTCATCTACAAATGATGAAAGACGTGACGCATATGCATGTGACATTACTTATGTAACAAATAACGAACTCGGTTTCGATTACTTAAGAGATAACATGGTTATCTATAAAGAAAAGCTTGTGTTAAGAGGACTTCATTATTGTGTAATCGACGAGGTCGACTCTGTATTGATCGATGAGGCGAGAACACCTCTGATCATTTCAGGACAGAGCGGCAAATCGACAGAGCTTTATAAGATGTGCGATTACCTTGCAAGACGTATGAAGCGTGGTGAAGGTGATGGCGAGATCTCCAAGATGGATATGCTGATGAATACAGCAATTGAGGAAGACGGAGATTTTCTTGTAAATGAAAAAGACAAATACGTTATGCTGACAGCAAACGGTGTGAAGGAAGTAGAGCAGTTCTTCCATATCGAGAACCTGTCCGATCCTGAGAATATCGAGATCCAGCATAACATAATTCTTGCACTTCGTGCACATAACCTGATGTTCCGTGACCGTGATTATGTTGTAAAGGATGACGAGGTTCTGATCGTTGATGAATTTACAGGACGTATCATGCCGGGCCGTCGTTTCTCAGACGGACTGCATCAGGCGATCGAAGCAAAGGAAAATGTAAAGGTTAAGAGAGAGTCCAAGACACTTGCTACGATCACATTCCAGAACTTCTTTAATATGTTTGAGAAGAAAGCAGGTATGACAGGTACAGCAAGTACAGAGGAAGAAGAATTCAGAGAGATCTATGGTATGGATGTTGTAGAGATCCCAACCAACCTTCCGGTACAGAGAATTGACCACCCGGATTCTATCTTCAAGACAAAGAAAGAGAAATTAAACGCTATTGTTGAGCAGATCAATGAGAGTTACAGAAAAGGACAGCCTGTTCTGGTTGGTACGATCAATATTGATGCATCTGAGGAACTCAGCCACATGCTCAGCAAGAAAAAAATTCCACATAAGGTATTAAATGCAAAGTTCCATGAGCTTGAGGCAGAGATCGTTGCAGAAGCAGGTCAGAAGAATGCAGTTACGATCGCAACGAACATGGCTGGTCGTGGTACGGATATTAAGCTTGGCGAGGGCGTTGCTGAACTTGGCGGACTTCGTATCATTGGTACAGAACGTCATGAGTCCAGACGAATCGATAATCAGCTTCGTGGACGTTCCGGTCGTCAGGGAGATCCGGGTGAATCCAAGTTCTACCTGTCTCTAGAAGATGATCTGATGAGATTGTTTGGTTCTGAGAGAGTTATGAGCCTTTATGATACATTGAAGATCCCGGAGGGCGAAGAGATCCAGCATAAGACAATCTCGAACTTCGTAGAGAAGGCCCAGAAGAAGATCGAAAGCAACAACTTCGCGATCAGAAAGAATCTGTTAGAGTATGACCGTGTAAATAATGAACAGAGAGAGATCATGTATAAGGAGCGCCGGAGAGTCTTAGACGGTGAAGATATGCATGAAGTTATCCTGAAGATGCTCAAGGATGATATCAATGCATGTGTAGATACTGTATGCTCATCAGAAGTTGCACCGGAAGAGTGGAATATTGTAGAGCTTGACAATATGATCCGTGAGATCATTCCATTTACAGAACCAATCGCACTTACTGAGCATGAGATCAAAAAGGGTGACACAGAAGAACTCAAAGAGAGACTGTATAATGAGGCTGTGGAACTCTACCATGAGAAAGAAAAAGAATTCCCAAGTCCGGAAGATATGCGTGAGATCGAGCGTATTATCCTTCTGAAGGTAATTGATAGAAAATGGACTGACCATATCGATGATATGGAACAGTTAAAGCAGGGTATCGGGCTTCAGTCACTGGGCCAGAGAGATCCTGTTGTAGAATACAAGTTTGCCGGTTATGACATGTTCAATGAGATGACAAGAGCAATTCAGGAGGATACAGTAAAACTGCTTCTCCGTGTTAAGGTTGAACAGAAGGTTGAACGAGAGGAAGTAAATAAGGTTACAGGAACAAACAAGGATGATACTGTATCCAGAGGACCTGTAAAGAAAGCAAAAAAAATCGGAAGAAATGATTTGTGTCCATGCGGCAGCGGTAAGAAATATAAGAACTGCTGCGGACGGAACGAATAGAAATAATGTGTTGCAGCTGCAACCGATAAAGTAGGTGAGAAATTAATGATAGAGACAGACCAGTTTAAGTTCACATTGAATCAGTACAGACAACCATTAATGGAAGTAAGGGATTCACTTTGACATCGCTGGCAGAAAAGACAGCATAGGAAAATTACAATATGAGATGGAACAGCCGGGCTTCTGGGATGATGTAGCAAAGTCAACCAGCGTTTCCAGACAGTTAAAGGAGCTGCAGGATTCGCTGGAGGAATATCAGAAGCTGGAACAGGATTTTTCAGATATTGAAACCCTGATTCAGATGGCGGAAGAAGAGGGCGATTCCTCTATGATAGAGGAAATCGGTGAGATGCTGACAGCATTTCAGAAGGAATTCGAAAATTACAGGATCAGTCTTCTACTGTCGGATGAGTTTGATGGTTACGATGCCGTTATGACGCTTCATGCAGGAGCCGGCGGGACAGAGTCCTGTGACTGGACATCGATGTTATACAGAATGTATACCAGATGGGCGGAAAAGCACGGTTTTAAGGTGGAAGTGCTTGACTATCTGGAGGGTGATGAGGCTGGCATTAAGTCGGTTACGATACAGATCAGTGGACAGAATGCTTATGGATATCTGAAATCAGAAAAAGGAGTACATCGTCTGGTTCGTATTTCACCGTTCAATGCAGCAGGCAAGCGACAGACTTCATTTGCTTCCTGCGATGTGATACCGGAGATAGAGGAAGACCTGGAAGTGGATATCAATGAAGATGATCTCCGGATCGATACTTACAGATCGAGCGGAGCCGGTGGACAGCACATCAATAAGACATCATCGGCGGTTCGTATCACGCACATTCCGACCGGTATCGTAGTACAATGCCAGAATGAGCGTTCACAGCATATGAATAAGGATAAGGCTATGCAGATGCTGAAGTCTAAGCTGTATCTGATCAAGAAACAGGAGAATTTGGATAAGATTTCGGATATTCGGGGTGAGATACTGGAGAATGGATTTGGAAGCCAGATCCGGTCTTATGTTATGCAGCCGTATACGATGGTGAAGGATCACCGGACAGGTGAAGAAAGCGGAAATGTTGCCGCAGTTTTAGATGGAGAACTCGACGGATTTATGAATGCATATTTAAAATGGTGCAGCCGGAGTGAGTCGTAATATACAAAAAAGAATGCAAAAAGGAGAGACACCCACATGGTAAATATAGCAGTATTAGGTTATGGTACAGTTGGTTCAGGCGTGGTTGAAGTAATCAATACAAATCACGAGATCATTAATAAGAGAGCGGGAGAAGAGATTAACATCAAGTATGTTCTTGATCTGAGAGATTTCCCGGGAGATCCTGTACAGCAGATACTGACACATGACTTCAATGACATCTTAAACGATGATGAAGTAAAGGTTGTTGTTGAAGTAATGGGAGGAATCAATCCTGCCTATACATTTGTAAAACAGTGCCTTGCAGCAGGCAAGAGTGTAGCAACATCCAATAAGGAACTGGTAGCTTCTCACGGACCGGAATTACTTGCGATCGCAAAAGAGAACAATGTGAATTTCTTATTTGAGGCATCTGTTGGCGGTGGTATTCCGATCATCCGTCCATTAAATACCTCTATCACAGCAGATGAAGTAACAGAGATCACAGGTATCTTAAACGGAACAACAAATTATATCCTGACCAAGATGGATCAGGAAGGTGCATCTTATGATGAAGTGCTGAAGCAGGCACAGGATCTGGGATATGCAGAAAGAAATCCGGAAGCAGACGTAGAAGGTGGAGATGCGTGTAGAAAGATCGCTATCCTGACTTCTATCGTATATGGAAAGCATCTGGATTACACTAAGATCCATACAGAAGGAATCACAAAGATCTCAACAGAAGATTTCAAATATGCAGATGCACTTGGTGTATCGATCAAATTAGTAGGTACGACTAAAAAGGAAGGAGATACCTTATACTCCTTCGTTGCACCTATGATGCTGGACGAGAACCATCCATTATCCGGTATCCATGATGTATTCAATGGCATATTTGTACATGGAAATGTTGTAGATGATATCATGTTCTATGGAAGAGGAGCCGGAAAGCTTCCAACAGCATCCGCCGTTGTATCCGATGTTGTAGACGAAGTAAAACATATGGGTAAGAATATTATGGCAAGTTGGGATGCAGAAGCACTTCCGATCGGTGATTTCAGAGATGCGGTTAATCGTTTCTTCATACGGGTAAGTGCAGATGCGATCACAAAAGATGAGATCCAGAAGCTGTTTGGTGATGTGACATATGTAACAGCAGAAGGTGTGGACGGAGAGCTTGCATTTATCACTTCGTCCATGACTGAGGGCAGTTTTGCTGATATTACAGCTAAAATTGATAAAATTTTCAGCATAATCAGAGTAGCATTTTAGAGAAAAAAGTTGTATAACCATAAGATGGCCGATGTAAAAACGGGTTATCACTATATGGAAATAACCGGATGATCAGATGAAAAGAAAAGGAGGACACCGATGAAAAGAGCCGACTACATTAGCTGGGATCAGTATTTTATGGGTATTGCACTGTTGTCAGCAGAGAGAAGCAAAGATCCTTCCACTCAGGTTGGTGCATGTATTGTAGACGATAATAATCGTATTCTGTCGGAAGGGTATAATGGTATGCCTGCCGGATGTGAAGACGATATCATGCCATGGGGAAAAATCGGTGATCCTTTGAACAATAAATATTTCTTTGTGTGTCATGCAGAATTGAATGCCATCCTGAATTACAGAGGCGGTAGCTTAAAGGACGCAAGACTTTATTCGACCTTATTCCCTTGCAATGAATGTGCGAAAGCAATCATTCAGTGTGGGATAAAAGAGGTGATCTATCTGTCGGATAAATATGCCAGTACCGACAGCACGATGGCATCCAAGAGAATGTTTGATATGGCAGGAGTTACTTATCGGCCATATGAAGTAAAAGGAAAGAAGATAACGATAGATTTATGATGATTGTAAAAGAAAGCAACAGCAGAGAAGACACATACAGGATCGGACGGGAGCTTGGCGAACAGGCGGTTCCGGGACAGGTTTTCTGTTTCTTTGGAGATCTGGGCGTAGGAAAGACGATATTTTCACAGGGATTTGCCAAAGGTCTTGGAGTCGATGATATTGTGAACAGCCCTACATTTACGATCGTGAAAGAATATGATAACGGACGGCTTCCGTTATATCATTTTGATGTCTATCGGATCGGAGATGTGGATGAGATGGAAGAAATCGGCTACAATGAGATGGTATACGGTGATGGAGTATGCCTGATCGAATGGGCAAATCTGATCGAAGAGATCCTTCCGGATCATTATCAGAAGATAACGATTGAAAAAGACCTTGAAAAAGGGACAGATTATAGAAAGATAACGATAGAAGAGGTTTAAAGATATGAAGATCCTCGCTCTGGACAGCTCAGGGCTGGTTGCATCCGTTGCCTTATTAGAGAATGACAATCTGGTTGCAGAATTTACAGTAAATAACAAAAAGACACATTCACAGACCTTGCTTCCGATGCTGGACGAGGTTGTAAACGCAGCAGGTATTGAGCTTGATGCAGTAGATGCGATCGCGATCGCAGCAGGTCCGGGGTCATTTACCGGACTGCGTATCGGAGCAGCAACGGTAAAAGGACTGTCGCTTGCACTTGATAAGCCGGTTGTGCCTGTTCCGACACTGGAAGGACTTGCATACAATTTCTGGGGAAGTGACAGGCTGATCTGTCCGATCATGGATGCCAGAAGAAATCAGGTCTATACTGGATTGTACAGATTTGACGAAGCAGGTAATCTGGTTACAGAGATGGATCAGATACCGATGGATGTAAATGAGTTGATCGATCTGCTTCTTGAAAAAGATGAAGAAGTGCAGTTTACAGGTGATGGCATACAGGTGTATGGATCTCAGATCCTGTCAAAGATGAAGCATGCACGTCTGGCACCGGCACATCTGAACAAACAGAAGGCTGGATCAGTCGCATATGCCGGCGCTTACCGGTATGCGCATGAACAATATATAAATGGAGATGATTTTGCTCCTGAATATCTGAGAATGTCTCAGGCAGAAAGAGAAAGAAAAGAGAAAGGTGAAAGAAATGAGTAATAGCGTCAGTGATGGCGGGGCGGCGGGGCCCTATTTAGACAACATTGAGATAAGAGAAGGCGATGAGGAACAGTTGCTTGATATTGTTTCTCTGGGAGAAAAAGTATTTATGAGTTCCTGGAATGAGCAGATGGTTGCGACATCCATGTATGGAACGTATGATACCGTGCTTACAGCAGTTGACACAACGAAGGATGACAAGGTGGTTGGTTATTGTATCTTTACTGCACCGTGTGAGGATTGTGAACTGCTTCGGATTGCTGTTGATAAAGATTACAGGAAATGTGGAATCGGACACAGACTGATGAAAGAAATGATCCACATGTGTGTAGAAGACAATGGAGAAAAGATCTTCTTGGAGGTTCGTGAGTCTAATGACGCAGCAATATCAATGTATGAATCACTAGGCTTCGATGAGATTTCCAGAAGGAAAGATTATTATAAAAAACCAACAGAAGATGCTGTTATCATGGAACTGAAGTGTTCACATTCATAATACATAGATGACAGGAATTCCCACTACAAAAGATGCATTTTTTCTATTATAATCGACAATAGAAAAGATACAGAGATCGCCGGGAAACCGGAAGATCAGGAGGAAATTATGATGGATGTAATACGTTGCAATATGTGTGGGAAAGAATTGTCAGTCAGAAATGACATTTTGATGGAAGATGCAATTATAATTTCAAAAAAGTGGGGATACTTCTCAAAGAAAGATGGAGAAACCCACAGGATCTGTATATGCGAAGATTGTTATGACCGGCTGGCAGACAGCTTTGCAGTACCGGTACAGAGAGACGAAACGGCAGAATATATGTAGAACCAGAGAGTCATTTGAATATAAAATGACTCTTTTTTCCTTACAGGAGAAATGGTTTACAGACAGAGTGGAAACAGAAGTTGGAGGATAGAATATGTTAGATGTATGTTTGCTTGGTACAGGCGGAATGATGCCACTTCCGTACAGAGCGTTGACATCCATGATGATACGATACAATGGCAGCTCTATATTAGTTGATTGTGGTGAAGGAACGCAGGTAGCAGTCAAACAGCAGGGATGGAGCTTCAAACCGATCGATGTGATCCTGTTCACACATTTTCATGCAGATCATATCAGCGGATTGCCTGGGCTACTCCTGACAATCGGAAATGCAGAACGAAAGGATCCGGTTCTGATGGTTGGACCAAAACGGTTGGAACGGGTAGTGAACTCTCTGCGCGTGATCGCACCGGAGCTTCCATTTGAGATACAGTTTAAAGAACTGACAGAGGAAGAAGAAGAATTTGAAGTGTGTGGCTTACGTGCAAATGCGTACCGGGTAAATCATAATGTTACCTGTTATGGATATTCATTTGAGCTTGACCGTGCTGGTAAATTCGATGTGGAACGTGCACGTGCACAGGAGGTTCCGATGCAGATCTGGAATACATTGCAGAAGGGCATGACGATAGAACTGGACGGCAGGCTCTATACACCGGATATGGTTATGGGACCGGATCGGAAAGGGCTTAAGGTCACATATTGTACAGATACTCGTCCGACACCACTTATTACAAAACATGCGGCAGGCTCAGACTTGTTTATCTGCGAAGGAATGTATGGTGAACCGGACAAATACGAAAAGGCAGTTTCCCATAAGCATATGACAATGTATGAGGCGGCGGAGATTGCGAAAGAGGCAGAAGTAAAACAGATGTGGCTGACACATTATAGTCCGTCCCTGATCAAGCCGATGCAGTACATGGATGAAGTAAGAAAAATATTCCCGGCTGCGGTTGCAGGAAAAGACCGGATGGAGACAACGTTAAAATTTGCAGACTGATACAGACGGTAAAACAGGAAAAAGAGGAAGATGAAAATGGAGAAAAAAGATATAAAGATTCTGGCAATTGAATCATCTTGTGATGAGACTTCAGCGGCTGTCGTCGTAAACGGTAGGGAAGTATTATCAAATATCATATATTCACAGATTGACATTCACACACTGTATGGCGGCGTTGTTCCTGAGATAGCGTCAAGAAAACACATCGAGAAAGTGAATCAGGTAATAAGGGCTGCACTGAAAGAAGCAGACTGTACTCTGGATGATATAGATGCGATCGCAGTTACATATGGGCCGGGCTTAGTAGGAGCTTTGCTGGTTGGAGTAGGAGCAGCAAAGGCGATCAGCTATGCAAAGAATATCCCATTGGTAGGCGTTCATCATATAGAGGGACATATTGCTGCTAATTTTATAGAAGATAAGACATTGGAACCGCCATTTATGTGTCTGGTTGTATCCGGCGGGCATACCCATCTGGTAAAGGTGACAGACTACGGGCAGTTTGAGATCCTTGGTGTGACCAGAGATGATGCGGCAGGTGAAGCATTTGACAAAGTAGCAAGAGCTATCGGACTTGGATACCCGGGTGGACCGAAGGTAGATAAGCTTGCAAAAGAGGGAAATCCGGATGCAATTGAATTCCCTAGAGCAAAGATTTCCGATTCTGCATATGATTTTAGCTTCAGTGGTCTGAAGTCTGCAGTTTTAAATTATATCAATCAGAAGGAAATGAAGAATGAGGAGATCAACCGCGCAGATGTAGCGGCATCCTTCCAGAAAGCGGTAACGGATGTACTGACAGAACATACCATCTATGCAGCCAGGAAATATGGCATGGATAAAGTTGCGCTGGCAGGCGGTGTTGCATCCAACTCAGCACTTCGTGCATCGATGAAAGCGGCCTGCGAAAAAGCAGGAATTCAGTTATATTATCCGGCACCGATCCTTTGCACCGATAATGCAGCCATGATCGGAGCGGCTGGTTATTATGAATTCATAAAAGGTACCAGACACGGGCTGGATCTGAATGCAGTTCCAAATCTGAAATTAGGCGAGCGGTAGAAGGATACAGTAAGAAGTGAATGCAGATTGCTCTGCTGCTTTGTGAGTGTTTGTAAATATATGGTGAAAGAATACAATATGAAACAAATATTAGAGGCAAAAAAGATAAAAGGATAGAAGAGAAAACATGAAGACAACGGCGATCATACTTGCGGCAGGAAAAGGCAGCCGAATGCACAGTAAAATTGAAAAACAGTTCATGGAGCTTGGAGGCTATCCTGTAATTTATTATGCATTAAAAGCTTTTGAAGAAAGTCCTGTGGATTCCATCATTCTTGTAACAGGAAAAAACAGTGTGGAATATTGCAGGCATGAGATCATAGAGAAATATCATTTTACAAAGGTTGTATCTGTAGTAGAGGGCGGTGAAAATCGGTATGATTCTGTATATAATGGTTTGTGTGCATGTCCGGAGACCGATTATGTCATGATCCATGACGGCGCAAGACCATTTGTGACACAGGATATGGTCGTTAGATCGATCCAGACACTGGCAGATTACAAAGCGTGTACGGTGGGGATGCCTGTAAAGGATACGATAAAGATCGTAAATGAAAATCGGATTGGAATGGCGACTCCTGCAAGAGAGTACCTGTGGCAGATCCAGACCCCACAGAGCTTTGATTATAAATGTCTGATGAAGTGTTATCAGAAGATGATGAAGAAACGGGCAGATGGGGCAGCAATAGCAGTGACGGATGATACGATGGTGGTCGAAGAATACGGTAAGATACAGGTGAAAGTGATTGAGGGCAGCTATACAAATATAAAGATTACGACACCGGAAGATATGCGTATTGGACAGGAATTTCTGCAAAAACAGGGGTAAAGAAGTACTTGAAAATACCAGTCACAAAAAAATGAAATAATTTGAAAAAATGTGTTGACATAGAAAAACAGAAGTGCTAATATATACAAGTCGCCGGTCAAAAGGAGACTTAAACAACTGGATGGAGAGATATCGAAGTGGTCATAACGAGGCGGTCTTGAAAACCGTTTGTCCGAAAGGGCGCGAGGGTTCGAATCCCTCTCTCTCCGCTGACTTTTCAATAAACAAAGATGGAAAGTTCAAGCGCTTGATACTAGGAGAAGTACCCAAGCGGTTGAAGGGGCTCCCCTGGAAAGGGAGTAGGCCGTTAATAGCGGCGCGAGGGTTCAAATCCCTCCTTCTCCGTTAAGTTTTACTGGTACAGGCGAAAACAAAGAACCTTGAAAAATTAACAACATGACAACCCTGAAATTCCAAATAAAGAATTTCAAAAAGAACGTAACAGACGCAAGTCTGATACAAACCAAGAACAGTAAAG
>NZ_QUIB01000021.1:0-63862 GCF_003480025.1 Clostridium sp. AM46-21 | reverse complement strand
TAATCTTTTTATCCAAAATTATTGTACAAATTTCTTTTTAAGTTATATCCAAAATAAAATTTTTCCTTATTATTAGATTCTACTGTAAATTTCTTTTTAAGTTATATCCAAAATAAAATTTTTCCTTATTATTAGATTCTACTGTCACACTTTGTAAAAAGATACAATAAATGTCAATACAGTAACCATCCCTGCCGAAAAAAGAAACATATCTTTTCCGCTTAATTTATGTATATTTGTTTTTTCTAATAAAACATATAAAACTACTATAAAAATACATGAAATGTTTTTTATTGGATGTAACACAATATCAATAAAAAACATAATTAGTTGCCCCAGTCTATAAATAAGGTCGCAAAGCACATTTTTAATTTTTTCTTTTATATTTCTTAACATAAATAATCCTCCTTTATATGACATATATTATCATTTCTTGTTCATTGTTTAAATAAATTATGTGTTTGTATAAGAAAATAATCTAACCCTTTATTTCTAATAATCACCCCCTTTACAACAAAAATTGTCCACCTTTCGCCGATATCGTACAATAAAAGAATTGTAAGCCTTACCATCACAGGATAATACAAATGCGCCTACTTCATCTTTGCAGGAAGCATCTTTGTATACCTCATATACAATACCTGTTACATCTTCTCCTTTCTTATCAGATTCCGGCAGTTTTGCTTCGATCTTGACATATCCTGTCTGATCAGCATCTCCCGGTGTTGCAATTTCAGCAGCCGATGATGAACCAAAGCTGCTTGGAATGACTGTCACTACCATAAGTGCAGCCATGATTGTGGATATGATTCTTTTCCACTGTCTTTTCATTTTGAACATCTTTCAGTCCTCCTTTGAAAATAATATTTTTATTTATAAAAAAAGGACGAGTGTCAAAGCACCATATCTGGAAGAATCTTTATCATTCCTCCGGCAGCTATGACCATCGTCCTTGTTATATTCAATTTTGTGCAATAAAAAACCTCCACATTTCTGTAGAGGTCTTATATCGTTCTATTGAACTGATTCTATCATATCACACCTGAAATCCCACTTCCAGGTTTTCTTGGTTTTCTTGGTTCTGGAAATTACTTATACGATACTCCAGCAGTAACCTTATCCTGCTCATTTCCATTAATGTCAACAAGCACTCCACTTTTTTTTGGTGTGTAAATTAACTCTCCATTCTTATTAACTACATGCTCTGTCATGATATCTCCACATTCAGTACATTTATATGTTTGATCCCACTCTGACCATTCTTTTTCTACTACTTCTTCTACGTCTGCATAGACTGCATCGTGATGCTCATAGCGTAAAAGTTTCTTTATGAGATGATTTCCACCATGATTATTGGCTTTGTGATGCTCTAGTAATTCCTCATAAGTCTCGTATGCGCATTCCTGATCGTCAATTCCCCTTCTACTACAAGAATTACATACATACCAAGGTTCTTCACTATAAATTGGTTCATCGTAAGCATCTCGGATCTTCTTGTTGACTATCTTGGTAACTGCAGCATGTTCTTTATAATTGGTCTTAACCGGTGACAAACTACTGTTCATAACCACCTTCCACTTACATACATGAGACTGCTGCTCTTGATTGCCATTCGTACCAGAATTCTGTTCTCCATCATTACCGGATCCATCACTATTATCGGAACCATTTTCAGTTACCTTTGTACACTTTCCCGATGCGTCAACCGTATACTTTACTCCATTGACTGTAACTGTTCCATTCTTCTTGATATTGCCGTTATTTGTAACGTAATAGGTTTGCTTATTGCTACCAGATCCAACCTTATAAGCTCCTTTTGTGGTAACTGGTTCGTTTGTGTCCGATCTAACAATTTTGTTGCCGGATTTTTTTAATGTCACTCTCTTTCCATCTTTATTAAATACATTTATATATCCACCTACTGTAACAGTCGTTTTGATCTGCACTTTTCCATTCTTTACAAATACAGATCCATTCCAACCATTTTCATAAGCTTATCAGATACCTCACCTGCAGAAGTGATCTTACATGTCCCCTTTGCTGTTTCCTTATAAAGAACCGAGCCTTTTGTTCCTACATAGTATCCCCTTGGATTCGTTATACTGGACAAATTAGCACCCGAAACACGTTTCCAACCTGTTTTACGCACGATCTTATCTTCTGACACATAAAATGCTTTCTTTCCGATGATAATAATCTTTCCATTATACTTTTCTAGGGACTGTTTCTTAAACTGACCATTACTCCACTTCTGATAATTTCCACCGGTAATTTTAAGAGATACTACACCATTACTATTTACATAGTACGCATACTTACCGGCTATCTTTTTCCATCCAGTTTTTTTCTCAATGTTCCCATTTTTATTCACATAAAAAGCTTTACCTTTGATGGTCTTTGTACTATTCTTCTTCACTGGCTGCTTCTTAAACTGACCATCACTCCACTTATAATATTTTCCTTTAGTGATCTTTACAGTAACATTACCTTTCGATCCAACATAGTAAGTGTATTTTCCGGCAACTTTCTTCCAGCCAGTCTTTTTATCCATTTTTCCGGATGCATTCACATAATAATATTTTCCATCAACTTTCTTGATTGTGTTGGTTGTTGCATATATTTCTGCATTCGTTGCTGCGGATACTGTCATACCGGAAAACATAGACAGGATCATACATGCAGCTATTAACAAAACAACTAATCTTTTACCCTTATTCTTCATCATAGTAACCACCCCTTTTTCTTACCTACTCTATCTACTTCTATGCTTTGGTTTCATTTTTTGTGTCAGCTCCTGCTTAGCGAATCTTCCTGGCGTTCCATCATACTCAAATTGCTTTGACAGGGAATGTACCTTGAATACATCCGCTTGATGAATCTCCCGGAAGCACTTTGTCAGATATGGATACTCCCATATCAAATCATTTAACAAATGCATAACCTGTGTTGTGCTTAACGGCTTTTTACTCATATAGACACTACCTTCTATATGCTCCCATCCTTCCTTTTCCAGGAATTTTCGAACATCTAAATATGCTTTGATGTAATTATTCTTTCCAAGTATAGCCTTTGCAACCTTTGTGTCAATATCAAATGATAATTGTTTTCTCCTCATATTCCACTACCCTACATATCGTCTTTCATGCTGACGAATCCATGATCTGGATTCCTCTATACAGTTCTCTTTCTCTCCGTCTACATCAAGTGTCCATTCATCCAGATAATCTAGATAATGTACATCTTTTCTTGTAATTTTAGGAATATACATGCCGATTACACACAAGGCATCCTCTCCATCTTTCACAAAGAATCCCGGCTCCGGCTCTGCGATCTCATATTTTTTAGCATGATCCCGCATTGGGGCAAGCATTTCATCCTCGGTCTTTCCTGCCTGTTTTAACTTATCTTGGTTAAATACAAATCGTAATGTTACCATCTATTCTCCTTTCCGGCTTTTTTATTTGCATATATGCTCACTTCACAATATGATCCATGGTATACTTTTATCTCACTCATTTCTATCATCCTCCCGGATCTTGTCGATCGCTGCTTTAATACTTAGTGTATGCAATGGATCAAACTCATCTAGTATCTTACAGACATCATACTTTTGCATGATTTCTTTACCAGAAATGCCATACAAAAAATGCCAGTAAGTTATTAGATATCCAAACCAATACGCATCATCTTCATATAATGGACTATCTGCGTCTTTCGCCGGTAAATTATCCTGGTATTCTTTTTCAAATGTTCTTAAAATATAAGATTTCGCCTGCGAACATAATGTCTCGTCAAAATCAAATACCGCCTGGCAGGTATTTGAAAAGCACCATTTCTTTATAAACTGATAACGATTATATTTTCTATCATGCATTGCAATCGAAAATACCTGACCAATCTTTTCTATTAATTTCAATTCAAAAATTCCATTATTCATCACCCTATGCCATTAAAGATATCTAATTGCCTACAGACTACCTGTTCAATAGTAATTCACTTTTACCATTTTTTATAAACAATCCTTCCATACCAGTTAATATGCAAAACACACTATAAGCTATTATGATATCTATTCTATCATAGTTCACACAAAAAAACACTCCAGAACACAAATTCCAAAGTGTGTAATATACTTTTCTAAAGTGTCATATTCTGCTTTGAATTGTAAGTCTTCTGGTCAAAGTCCAAGCCGGAATTACGAAAGAATATAAAAAAGCGTCTTGCACAAGACACCTTGTAGAGTGTTACTAGTGTGTTACTAGTACGTTACTAGTAATTAATTTCTGATGTGTTTCAGGGGTGTTTCTGCTCCTATACAAAATAAAGAAAACCCGCAGAAATACTTGATTCCTGCGGGTTCTTGAAATATTGAATATAATTGTTTCTTATCTCTTTGAGAACATCAAATATTGATTTTAAAACATTCAAACACATTTTGTCAGTTACGTGTTCGTTACCGAAAATATCTCTGATGTTATCCACACTGCTTTATGCAAAAAAAATTGGGAACGAGTAAAGACCCATTCCCTACAAAAAGTTAATTTTTTAATCGTGTATATATTTTAACACGCTTCATTTATATAGTCAACAACTTTTTTTACAAAAAAATATGCTGTTTTTATGCATTCATTTTTATCAAAATACTCTTTATTTTTTATTGCACGACCATCTATAAATTCTTGTATCTGCTTAAACCTCTTCTCTTTCACAACATCTGCATTAATAAATTCATTGTAAACATAAAGCAATGTAACAAAATCATACAAAAACTTATTACTCAATTTGTTCTTTCTCATAGACGCACCTATTCCATCTATATTTGAAACAAATTTTATAATTTTAACAGATGGCTTATTTGTTCCTTTTTGAAGTTTATTTATCAGGCAATTACTATGTGCAGTTGCATTTCTTAAATCCCTTATTGAATACAACAAGTCACTATCTTTTAAACGCCCTGGATACCTCTCCGTATAATACTCATACAACTTCACCATATCTCCAAAAGATATTAATTCTACAAATACCCATGCAGGAAAATATGGATAATACTTCTCTATCAATTCTCTGCAATATTCACTAGATTTGTGTTTCTGTATATTTTGACAACTTCTCTCATACTTTGTAACAAATCTTCTAATAATATCATAGCCATCTTCTTCTGGATTATCCTCTATATCTTTTAACAATCTGGTTTTTAAAGCATGTTCGACATCAAGACACATTTGCAATATTAAATACCGTAAATGCATATCAATGGTTGACAATTCCTGCAAATAAGCAAAATCAAGATTTATGTACTTATCGTTACTTTTTTGCTTGTCATAATTGGCTCTATAAGATGCTAGTTTCATGTAGTAATTATTATTTTGAAGAAATACCTTTGCATCTTCTTCTTTAGCTATATCAAATTTTATTCCCTTTATTTTCATATGAGATATCAATTCGTCACTTGTTTTAAGTAATTTCATAAAAATTCCCCTTTGTACTTTCTATCATTATACTCCACTACAATTGATAATAAAAGACATTTTTCAACATCATATCTTCTTATATACAAATTACTGAGAAAGAATTATTTTAATTATGGTGATCATTTGTCAGTTACCTGTTAGTTGTGTGTTAGTTATCGATAGATTTTCGTGTGTTTTGAGGATGTTTGATAAATTTTCAGAATATAAAGAAAACCCCGAAAATACTGGATTTTCGGGGTTTGTTGCTCTTTTTCGATATTCGGTTGAATTATCTCTTTGAGAACTGTGGAGCACGACGAGCTGCCTTTAAGCCGTACTTCTTTCTTTCCTTCATACGAGGATCTCTTGTAAGGTATCCGGCCTTCTTGAGGATTGGTCTGTATTCTTCTGAATCAGCCTCAAGTAATGCTCTTGAAATACCATGTCTGATAGCACCGGCCTGACCTGTGAATCCGCCGCCCTTTACGTTAACCATAACGTCGAACTTACCATCTGTACCTGTAGCAACTAATGGCTGCTTAACGATAACTTTCAGTGTATCAAGTCCGAAGTACTCGTCCATATCTTTCTTGTTGATTGTGATCTTACCAGTACCTGGAGCGATATAAACTCTGGCGATACTGCTTTTTCTTCTTCCTGTTCCATAGAACTTAGTTGTTTTAGCCATTGATGATATCCTCCTTCTTAGTACTTAATCTCTAAAACTTCTGGCTTCTGAGCCTGCTGCTTATGATCAGGTCCAGCGTATACATAAAGCTTTGTAATCATATCTCTTCCAAGTGGTCCCTTTGGAAGCATTCCCTTAACTGCTAAACGGATAACATCCTCTGGCTTCTTAGCCATCTTCTCTTTTAATGTAGTCTCTTTCATTCCGCCTACATAATCTGAGTGGTTGTAGTAGATCTTCTGATCCATCTTCTTACCGGTAACCTTGATCTTGTCTGCGTTTACTACTATTACATAATCACCTGTATCGATATGTGGTGTAAATGTTGGCTTGTTCTTTCCTCTTAAAATGCTTGCTATCTCTGATGATAAGCGTCCTAAAGTATGTCCTGTAGCGTCAACTACATACCACTTTCTTTCTATTGTTGATGGGCTTGCCATAAAGCTCTTCATCGTGGTACCTCCTAAATTATTTTCTAAAATATTAATATGGTATATCCTCAAATACGTTGTTTACCGGGGCATTGGTTCACACCGTATCTTTAAACTTCACACATTTGGACATTATACAATACTCATCCGTGTGTGTCAATAACTTTCTTTATTTTTTCAGGCGTTTTTCTTTATTTTTCAGCATTCATCTGCCATTTCGCATTCAAATATGCTATCTATGTCTGACCGCAAATCTTCCGTTCATACCACGGCGGTATTTCATCATGAGAATTCTTTTGACAGATGCATTGATCCGTTTTTTCGATATCCGCTTTGTCTTGTAAGCCCGAAGCAATGCCTGATATGTTTCTTTATAATGCTCCGTGCAGAGAAGATCGTCTCCTGCCTGAACTGCTCTGACAGCACTCTCACCCTCACTTCCGGTAAAGCTCCGTACTCCTGCCATCGACAACGAATCCGTAACGATCACACCTTTAAATCCCATTGTATTTCTAATGTATTTGTTTACCTTCGGTGATATAGATGCCGGATTTTTAGAATCAAAACAATGTACAATATTATGGCTTACCATGATCATATCACATCCCGACCGGATTCCCGCCTGAAATGGCTTCAGATCCCGGTTCTTGAAGCTACTATAGCTCCGATAATCATGGATCAGGTTTGTATGCGTATCCCCATTATTTCCATAGCCCGGAAAATGTTTTAATGAGCTGATCATATCCTCCTGTTTCATGTTATTCACCACAAGATTGATATATCTGGAAGTATCCGCTGCATTTGTAGAAAAGCTTCTATTGTAAATAAAGTTACTCGAATCATATGCAACATCGGCAACCGGTGCAAGATCGTATTGATTCCAAGCTTTTTCAGAAACTTCGCTTTATCCTTCGTATCCTTTACTATACCATTCCATCCGCCTGCAGAAAATACTGTCCTCGGCGAAGCATATGGTGTGGATCGGAACTGACGGTATCTGGATGCTCTTACTACAGCTCCGCCTTCTTCATCCACTGCGATCAACATCGGAATCTTTGACGCTTTCTGAATTCCATAGATCCGATTTCTAAGTTTCTCCGGTGTACTGTTTTCAAAATCTTCCCCAAACAAAACATATCCGCCAAACTGATATTGTTTCTGGATATTTGCAGCATTTTTAGCAGGAGCCTTCACTAGGATCATCTGGGCTATTTTCTCCTCCCAGCTCATTTCCTTCATCCTGTCAGCTACACGTTGTTTTATATATTTGTCATTATCTTCATAATATCCGGCATGTACATCTGTGCCTGTGTCCATACATATAACAGTCAGACATAAAAGCACACTCATACATATACAAACGATTCTTTTATTCATATCGGATCTCCACCAGTGTCAAGCCTTTCGCTACTGCTGTCGGTCCTGCCTTGCTTCGGTCTCTCGCTTCCAGGATCTCCTTCACCTGCTCCGGCTCCATCAGCCCGGTTCCGACCTGCATCAAAGTTCCTGCAATGATCCTTACCATGTTATATAAGAAGCCATTTCCCGTGATCCTGATATGAACCATGTCATCCGCTTTCGTCACATTTACCGCATAGATCGTCCGAACCGTCGTCTGCACCTGTGCACCTGCAGAACAGAAGCTCTTAAAATCATGTTCACCAACCAGATACGCCGCCGCCTGATTCATCCGCTCTATATCCATCGGATAGTAGCAAAATGCCGCATATAACCGTTTTGTCGGCAGTTCAAACCGCCGGTTCAATATATTATATTCATAGGTTTTTACTGTATCTGCATACCTTGGATGAAAGTCTGCATCCACCTCGCAGGATTCCTGAATCCGTATATCCTCCGGAAGCCGCTGATTTAACGCAAATGAAAACTTATCCCCCGGTATCCGGGATTCAGTGTCAAATACTGCCACATTTCCACAGGCATGTACACCAGCATCCGTCCTGCTGGCTCCGATCACCTTGATATCTTCCTGCACCAGCTCGCTGATCGTCCGATTCAGCACTTCCTCTATCGTTATTCCGTTGTCCTGTACCTGCCAGCCATGATAGTTCGTACCATCATAGGCTACTACTAATTTTACTCGTTTCATTTTCCCGGTTTCCTGTTATAAAAATATCTTCATCAAGATCAATCCTACCACATATACCACCAGCAGACCATATGCAAATGCATCTTTTTTACTATATCTCAACGGTTTCATGCTGGTACGGCATTCGCTTCCGTGATAACATCTGGCGTCCATCGCATATGCCAGATCGGTTGCACGTCGGATCGCAGATGCAAATAACGGAATAAATATCTGGGTATAACTTCGTATCCGTTTGAAAATATTTCCATTTTCAAAATCGGCTCCACGCGAAAGCTGTGCTTTCATAATTTTGTCCAGTTCTTCCATCAGAATCGGAATAAATCGAAGCGTGATTGAAAGCATCAATGCCATATCCGATACCGGAACACGGAATATCTTCAGAAATCCAAACAACTTCTCCAAGCCTGCTGTAAGTGCCAGTGGAAGCGTTGTATATGTCATGATCGATGAACCAATGATCAGGTACACGAAACGGAATACTACAATTCCGGTCGTCTTTAAGCTGCCGGTCGTGATATGAAATCTCCAGATACTGACCAGAACCCTTCCATCACCGTTAAACAGACTGAAAAATGCTGTAAATAATATAAACGCCCAGACAACCTTAAGTCCCCGGCAGATAAAAGAAAGTGGAACACGACTTAATGCCACATACACAATAAGAAATGCTGTTGCAGCAAGAAAAGTCCACAAATCCCTGCACCAGAAGATCGTAACCGCATATACGATCGTGAGCACCAGTTTTGTTCTGGCATCCAACTCGTGAATCGGTGATCTGGTATTGTAATATTGTCCGATTGTAATATCTCTTACCATGCTTCTTTCCTTTACGTTACTGTATATAATCTCGCAACTCGTCGATCACGCCCGCCATGCTTCTTGCTGTGAGTCTTATCTCCGGCAGTAATGCCTCCCTGAACATCGCCATTTCCGGCATCTCTAAGCCCAGTTTTTCTACAATCTCCGGCGTTCCAAATGCCTGCTCTACTGCTCCATCATAGACCAGCTTTCCCTGTCCCATAACCAGTATACGATCTGCAATCTCATACACATCCTTCATGTCGTGTGATACAAAGATTACAGTTATATTCCGTTCTTCATGTAATCTGCGGATCAGTGCAAATAATTCCCGTTTGGATTTCGGATCCATGCCGGCAACCGGCTCATCGAGAATAAGAATCTCCGGCTTATATGCAAGGATTCCTGCAAGTGCTACACGCTTCTTCTGTCCGCCTGAAAGGTCAAACGGAGAATATTCAAAATATTCCTCTGATATATTCACAAGTGCCAATGCTTCCCTTGCCGCCTGTTCTGCTTCTGCTTTCGACATCCCGAAGTTCAATGTGCCATACATTACATCCGCTAACACCGTACTTTCAAATAACTGATACTCCGGATACTGAAACACAAATCCAATCTTCTTCCGCAATTCTTTCAGATTCTTCGTCTTTCCTACATCAATTCCATCAACCTTAAGTGTTCCCCCCATCGGACGGTAAATACCATTTAACATATATAACAGCGTACTTTTCCCGGAACCGGTCTGTCCTGCCACCGCAAGGATCTCTCCTTTTCTGATCTGAAATGACACCTGCTCTACCGCAGGAACCAGTACCGCACCATCCTTATAAGAATACTCCAGATTATCAGCCTCGACCAAGATATCTTTTTTTATCCCGGCATCCAATAACATACCATTGTGTTCTTCTCTATCCATGTTATTTCTATTATCAAGGATATCCTCATGTATTCCATCCTCATTTTTACTTGATGGTATATCTTTCTGCGCCGAATTAAAATGTTCTGCTACTTCTTGTCTGTTTACAAAAGATTTTCCATCACACAAACATGCCTTTATCCTGTCCGCAGCATCCTGTACCGACAAGAGCCCCTCTTTTCTATCAACCAACGCACTTTTTACGTCTTCATCCAAATCTTTGACAAATTTCTTATCATCGGAATAATCTACTTTCAACTCATGCAACAGCTTATATGGCAATAAACTGTCAAGACCAAGCTGCTCTAACTTCTCTACCTGTGGATAAATCTCATATGGTGCGCCAATCAACTCTACATTTCCATCATCCATTACATAGATCTGATCTGCCCGAACCGTTTCCTCCATTCGATGTGTGATCATAATGACCGTGATGCCAAACTCCCGGTTCAAATGATATAAGGTATCAAGTATCTGTCTGCTTCCCACAGGATCGAGCATGGCAGTTGCTTCATCCATAACGATACATTCCGGTGACATGGCCATCACAGATGCGATTGCCAGTCTTTGCTTCTGTCCACCGCTTAGATGTGATACATTTCGTTCCAGATATGCCTCCATCCCTGTCAATCGAAGTACTTCGTTGATTCGCTCCCATATCTTCTCTGCCTGGAAGCCCAGATTTTCCAAACCAAATCCTACATCTTCCGCAACCGTATTTCCTACCATTTGGTTGTCCGGATTCTGAAAGATCATCCCGACTGCACGACGGATGGCCAGCAGATCACCTTCCCGGCTCGCATCTAATACATCAGAATCTCCCTGTATCCATACCGTTCCCTGATTTGGTGCATATAAGCCATTCAGGTGTCTGGCAAATGTTGACTTTCCCGAACCGTTACGTCCAAGAACGGCAATGATCTGTCCCTTATGGGCATCAAAATCCATATCCTTCACAGCCCATTTTTCACCTGTAACATTTCCATCCTTGTCCTTGATATTAAATTTATGTCCAAGCTTTCTCACCTGAATAAAACTCATGTACACGCTCCTAGAAATAAAAAAGCTGCCAAATACACATACATGTACCTGACAGCCCTTATGTTTATAATTATACTAACTCAAGAATAACTTCCATTGCAGCATCGCCCTTACGCTGACCGATCTTGATGATTCTTGTGTAACCACCCTTACGTCCTGCGTACTTTGTACCGTACTCATCGAATAACTTACTTGTTAAATCAACTTTCTTTGTACCGGCTTTCTTTCCGGCAGCATCTGTAGGAACTTCAACAACCGGATATAATACCTTAAGCATTTCTCTTCTTGCATGAAGTCTTGAAGGCTGATCCTTCTTGATGGTCTTTTCTACTTCATCATATACAGTAACTTTCTTACCATCAACAACTTCCTTCACTCTCTTACCATCTTTATCTTTCTTAGCAACCTTAGCGGTAACGGTAACTTCATCATAGTTATCCTTTTCCTTAACTGCTAATGTGATAAGCTTCTCTGCAATCTTAACAACTTCCTTAGCTCTAGCTTCTGTTGTTCTGATCTTACCATGGTATAATAACTGTGTTACCTGGTTACGAAGTAATGCATTTCTCTGTGCGCTTGCTTTTCCAAGTTTTCTATACATTGCCATTTTTATTTATCCTCCTTACCCTTGCGGGTCTTCACTGTGCTTACTATTATTCGGCTTGAGTGGTAAAAAGTATTATTCCTCACTGTCATTCAGTGATAAGCCTAATTCTTTCAGCTTAGCTAATACTTCATCTAATGACTTACGACCGAGGTTACGAACTTTCATCATATCCTCCGGAGTCTTATTGATCAATTCTTCAACTGTATTGATACCGGCTCTCTTTAAGCAGTTGTATGAACGAACTGATAATTCAAGCTCATCAATATTCATTTCCAGAACCTTTTCCTTCTCATCTGTTACGCTCTCAACCATTACATCAACGGATTTTGCGTTCTCAGACAGATCAACGAACAGGTTCAAATGTTCTACAAGGACTCTTGCAGCGAGGCTGACAGCCTCATCCGGTGCGATAGCACCATTTGTAAATACATCAAGTGTCAGCTTATCATAATCTGTAACCTGACCAACACGAGTATTCTGAACTGTAAGATTAACTCTCTCAACCGGTGTATATATAGAATCAATAGCGATGACATCAATCGGTGCATCTGCTTCTTTATTCTTATCAGAACCAACGTAGCCTCTGCCGTTGCCGATGGTGAGTTCCATCTCAAGTCTTGCATCCGGGCCACTAAGATTTGCAATTACAAGATCAGGATTGATGATCTCGATATCGCCGTCTACATGAATATCGGATGCTCTGACAACACAGTCACCAGCTACATCGATATAAGCCTGCTTCGGCTCATTTGTTAATGAATTATTCTTTATTACTAAAGACTTGATATTCATAACGATCTCAGTTACATCTTCCTTTACTCCGGGAATAGAACTGAACTCATGTAAAACACCTTTAATCTTAACGTGTGTTACTGCTGTACCAGGTAATGAAGAAAGCATAATTCTTCTTAATGAATTACCAAGGGTTGTACCATAGCCTCTCTCTAAAGGCTCTACTACAAACTTACCATACTTGTTATCATCTGAAATCTCAACTATCTCAATTTTTGGTTTCTCAAACTCAAACATTTAAGCCCCTCCTTTATGGGTAATTAACTGGTATACTCCAACTTTGCAAATATCATAAATATATTCTGCATCCAGACATCCACACGGGTAAATCCCGGATGGATGTACGGATGATCATATTTATTCTTATTACTTGGAATATAACTCGACAATAAGGGTCTCGTTTACAGGAACATCGATCTGCTCTCTGTTTGGCTTCTCAACTACTTCTCCACAAAGGTTTTCTCTGTCAGCGGTTAACCAACCTGGAACTAAATGTCCTTCTGTTGCAGCAATGATATCCTTATATCTCTGTAAGGATTTGCTCTTCTCTCTGATCTCGATCTTGTCTCCGGCCTTTACCTGGTATGAAGGAATGTTAACACTCTTTCCATTAACAAGTACATGCTTGTGATCTACAATCTGTCTTGCTTCTCTTCTTGTTCTTGCAAAACCTAATCTGAAGATAACATTATCAAGTCTTAACTCAAGTAATGTCATAAGGTTAGGACCTGTTAAGCCCTTCTGCTGCTCTGCCTTAGCGTAAAGGTTACGGAAAGGCTTCTCTAATACACCGTAAATGAACTTAGCCTTCTGCTTTTCACGAAGCTGTAAACCATACTCACTTACTTTTCTGTTTGCTCTTGTTGATTTTCTATTTGATTTCTTGTCAATTCCGAGATACATTGGCTCCATGCCTAAAGATCTGCATCTCTTAAGAACTGGGGTTCTATCTACTGCCATCTTACTCTGTACCTCCTAATTAGACTCTTCTTCTCTTTGGTGGACGACAACCATTATGTGGAACTGGTGTAACGTCTTTGATACTTACAACATCGATACCGCAAGCTGCGAGAGCACGGATAGCTGCTTCTCTACCTGAGCCTGGGCCTTTTACCATAACATCAACAGTCTTTAATCCGTAAGGAGCAGCAGCCTTTGCAGCTGTCTCAGCAGCCATCTGAGCAGCATATGGTGTTGACTTCTTAGAACCCTTGAATCCTAAACCGCCAGCACTTGCCCATGAAAGTGCATTACCTTCAGCGTCTGTTAATGTAACGATTGTATTATTGAAAGATGACTGAATATGAGCCTGTCCGTGCTGAACACTCTTTCTGACACGCTTCTTAGCCACTTTTTTAGTAACTTGCTTAGCCATTAACTCTTAAACCTCCTATGGTTTTCCAAATTTATACAAATGTACTTTATCTTCTGCCCGGTGCAGAAGATCTCTTATCTTCTACTATATATAAGAACAAATGAAAACAGTATTATTTCTTCTTGTTTGCTACTGTCTTCTTAGGTCCCTTACGTGTTCTTGCGTTTGTCTTTGTCTTCTGTCCACGAACAGGAAGTCCCTGTCTATGACGCTTACCACGGTAGCATGCAATTTCCTGTAAACGCTTGATGTTAAGCGCTACTTCTCTACGTAAATCTCCTTCAACAGTCTGTGTTGCATTGATTACTTCGCTGATTCTTCTTACTTCATCATCAGTTAAATCATTACAACGTGTGTCAGGATTAACATTTGCTTCCTTAAGGATACGCTGTGAAGATGTCAAACCTATACCATATACATAAGTAAGACCAATCTCAACACGCTTGTCTCTTGGTAAATCAACACCTGAAATACGAGCCATTCTAATTAACCTCCGTAAAAATTCTTCTGTCCGGCATATCGGATCTCGACATATCTCAACATAAAAATGCTGAGGTGAAATGCATATGTTTCCATCTCGCTGCCTGTTTTTTTATTTTTACTAGCATATAATGATTATGCTACAGCCGCTTTTAAAATTTACAACACATCCGTGTGTGTTGATACTTAAAAAACAAGATATCATATGGATGGGCTATCATCCGGATACCCAGTTTCTTTTTTTGATTAACCCTGACGCTGTTTGTGCTTTGGATTCTCGCAGATAACTCTAACGATACCCTTTCTCTTGATAACTTTGCACTTATCGCATATAGGTTTTACTGATGCTCTAACCTTCATTAGAAAATCTCCTTTCAAAAAAAGTCCGCTACGAATAAGCATTCTATCATTTTTCACAATAGAATGCAAGTCCCATTTTCTATTTTTTTCATATTAATGGGATTATTATGATAAATCACATCCTATAAAGGGAATATCTTTACAGGATGTTCATTACATACCTCTTTATATAGAAGAATTTATTTATCTCTCCAAACAATTCTTCCCTTTGTCAGGTCGTATGGTGATAATTCAATTGTTACCTTATCACCCGGAAGGATCTTGATATAATTCATTCTGAGCTTACCACTAATGTGTGCTAAAACCTTATGACCATTCTCGATCTCTACCTGAAACATTGCATTTGGTAACTTCTCGATTACTGTTCCTTCTACTTCAATTACGTCTGCCTTTGACATTTTTAATCCTCCTTAAAATCCTTGAGATTTTGAATTCATTTTTTATTTTCTATAATTCCAATCCTTCTGCCTGCGACAAGATGATCGGTTTGTCCTCTGTAATAAGGATCGTGTTCTCATAGTGTGCT
This sequence comes from Clostridium sp. AM46-21, assembly GCF_003480025.1. Taxonomy (NCBI): domain Bacteria; kingdom Bacillati; phylum Bacillota; class Clostridia; order Eubacteriales; family Clostridiaceae; genus Clostridium; species Clostridium sp. AM46-21. The sequence goes on along the minus strand of NZ_QUIB01000021.1, from coordinate 48,288 downwards.
GCATTGGAACCATCCACGGTTACGACAGTCCAGTCATCATCCAGCCAGTCTACTTCATAATCACCTGCTGTTATCATCGGTTCGATTGCGATCGTCATTCCCGGTTTCAGCTTTGGTCCTTTTTTGATCGTTTCAAAATTCGGTATTTCCGGATCCTCATGAAGATTTGCTCCAACACCATGTCCAACCAGATCTTCTACGATTCCATATCCAAATTTCAAAACATACTGCTCTACAGCCCTTCCGATATCTCGAATATGATTTCCCGGAACAGCAGCCTTCATTGCTTCGAAAAAGCTCTGCTTTGTAACTGCAATCAGATGCTCATTTTCCGGTGAAATCTTTCCTACTCCATAAGTTCTTGCTGCATCGGAGTGATATCCTTCATAGATAACGCCTGCATCAAGACTTACTATGTCGCCCTCTTTCAGAAATCTTGTCTTTGATGGTATACCATGAACAACTTCCTCATTTACGGATACACAGATAGATGCCGGATAACCGTTATAATTCAGGAAGGAAGGAATACAGCCATAGCTTCTGATCACTTCTTCACCAAGTTTATCGATCTCATAGGTTGTGATTCCCGGTTTGATCGCCTTCTTCAGCTCCTCATGTGTGAGAGCCAGAATTCTGCCGGCTTCTTTCATCAATTCAATTTCTCTCTCAGATTTTATAGATATTGCCATTTTATTCACCTAAAATCTTAACGATTGCTGCAAATACATCATTCATATCCATTGTTCCATCAACTTCTTTCAGGATTCCTTTCTTAGCATAGAAATCGATCAATGGCTGTGTCTGCTCATGATATACTTTCAGTCTGTTTAATACTGTTTCCGGCTGATCGTCATCTCTTAAGATAAGATCGGATGAACATACATCACATTTGCCTTCCACTTTTGTAGGGTTATATACAATATGATATGTTGCACCACAGCCAACGCATGCACGTCTTCCGGACATTCTGCGAACGATATTCTCATCCGGTACTTCTACGTTGATCGCATAGTCTACAGAATCACCGATTGCTGATAATGCTTTGTCAAGTGCCTCTGCCTGTGGAATAGTTCTTGGAAATCCATCAAGGATATATCCCTTTGCGCAGTCGTCTGCTTTGAATCTGTCAATTACCAGATCTACAACTAATTCATCCGGAACAAGAAGTCCCTTATCCATATATTCTTTTGCCTTTGCTCCGAGTTCTGTTCCGTTCTTGATGTTTGCTCTGAAAATATCTCCTGTTGAGATATGTGGTACTCCGTACTTCTCAGCGATCATTTTAGCCTGTGTACCTTTGCCTGCGCCTGGCGCACCTAACATAATTATCTTCATATATAACCTCCATTTTTTATTTTCCTGCGGGATACGTTCATTGCAATCCCTCCTGTTATCAGCCGTCCTCCAAATGAACAAGCCATAGATACTTATACTATAATACACGAATAGGAAGTGCACAAGTGTACACTCCCATTTTTCGTGTTTTTTATATCTGTATCTTACAATTAATCTAATAAGAATCCCTGATAATGTCTTACTAACATCTGTGATTCCAGACTCTTCATGGTTTCAATTACAACACCAACTACGATGATGATGGATGTTCCACCGAATGAAACATTTACACTGAAAAATCCGTTGAAGAACATAGGAATCATCGCAACGATCAAAAGACCAACTGCTCCGATAAATATAATATAGTTCAGTATTTTATTTAAATAGTCCTGGGTTGGCTTACCTGGTCGAATACCCGGTACAAAACCACCGCTCTTCTTCATGTTATTTGCAATCTCCATTGGATTGAAGGTAATTGCTGTATAGAAATACGCGAAGAAGAATACCAGTAAGATATATACTGCCAATCCAAGGAATCCCCAAGGATAGTTCGGATTAAACCAGTATGACTGGCTCATTCCCTGAAGGATCTTAGCACCAACACCGGATGGACTCTTTCCAAATAAACTCGTTATAATAGAAGGAATCGCCATCAGTGAAGAAGCGAAGATTACAGGAATAACGCCTGCTGTATTTACCTTAAGTGGAATGTTGGAGGACTGACCTCCCATCTGCTTTCTACCCTGAACTTTCTTTGCATACTGTACAGGAATCTTTCTTTCAGCTCCCTGAAGCATACATACAAGAATGGTTACACATACAACAATTGCAACAACCAGAAGTGCGATCAGACACATTCTGACTGCATCTTTGCCTTTGATGAACTGTGTGTAAATATTCTTGAAATCATTCGGCATGGTTGATACGATGTTAATCAACAGGATAATGGAAATACCATTTCCCACACCACGATCTGTTACACGTTCGCCAAGCCACATTACAAATGCACTACCACCTGTAAGGATAACGATCATTGAAAGCACTGTCCAGAAATTGTAGCTGTCCATGAATCCTTTTCTTCCGAAATTGATCGCAAGACCTGCACTTTCCAGAATTGCAAGACCAATCGTTAAGATACGGGTAATTGCTGTAATTTTCTTTCTTCCGTCTTCACCATCTTTCTGCATTTCTTCCAGAGCTGGAATTGCTATGGTAAGAAGCTGGATGATAATGGAAGATGTAATATATGGTGTTACGTTCAATGCAAATATTGACATCTGATCGAACGATCCTCCGGTGAATGAGCTGAACAGATTGAAGGAATCTCCAAGTGCGTTACTTAGATATTCTTTAATTGCATCTGCACGGATTCCCGGTACAGTAATCAGGCTTCCCAGCCTGACTACTATGAGAACAAAGAATGTGTATAATAATTTCTGTCTTAATTCCTTTACTTTGAATGCGTTGATAAAGGTTTTAAACATTATTAGATCACCTCTGCTTTTCCGCCAAGAGCTTCAATCTTCTCGGCTGCTGACTTTGAAAAAGCATTTGCCTTAACTGTAAGCTTCTTTGTTAACTCTCCATTTCCAAGAATCTTAACTCCATCACGTGGATTCTTTACGATACCGCATTCAACAAGTGTATCTACTGTAACCTCTGCTCCATCCTCGAAACGATCAAGAACTGAAACATTGATTGCAACGATATCTTTGTGATTGATACATGTAAATCCTCTCTTAGGGATTCTTCTATATAAAGGCATCTGTCCGCCTTCAAATCCTGGTCTAGGTGATCCTGAACGTGCCTTCTGACCCTTATGGCCCTTACCTGCAGTCTTACCATTTCCTGAACCATGACCACGGCCTACTCTGAAATTAGTACTATGCTTAGAACCTTCTGCTGGCTTTAATGTTGATAAATTCACGACCTGCACCTCCTTCAAATATAATTAAATCTCTTCTACCTTTACTAAATAACTAACCTGCTTAACCATACCAAGAGTTGCAGCATTGTTAGGAAGTTCAACTGACTTGTTTACCTTTTTAAGACCTAATGCTTCTACAGTTCTCTTATGCTTTGGTACGCATCCGATTGGTGATTTTACTAAAGTAACTTTTAACTTATCTGCCATCTTATAATACCTCCTTAGTTAAGTATCTCATCAACAGATTTTCCACGAAGTCTTGCGATCTCTTCCGGAGTCTTGATCTCTGAAAGACCTTTGATTGTTGCAAGAACTACGTTCTGTTTGTTGTTTGATCCTAAGGATTTTGTACGGATATTCTTGTATCCAGCAAGCTCAAGTACGTTACGAGCAGGACCACCGGCGATAATACCAGTACCTTCTGGAGCTGACTTAAGCAATACTGTTGCACTACCAAATTCTCCGTTCCAATCATATGGGATACTTCCGTTTTCATTTACAGGAACTGTAACAAGGTGCTTAGCTGCATCTTCCTTACCCTTACGGATAGCTTCAGGAATTTCTACAGCCTTACCAACGCCTACGCCTACATGACCGTTTTTGTCACCAACAACTACAAGACATGCAAATCTAGAATTACGTCCGCCCTTAACAACCTTAGTTACACGTTTGATATCTACTACTTTATCTTCTAATTCTAATTTACTAGCATCAATTATTTCACGCTTCATATGTTGTTCTTCCTCCTTCTTAGAATTCTAGACCAGCTTCTCTTGCTGCATCTGCTAATGCCTGAACCTTACCCTGGTAGATGAATCCTCCTCTGTCAAATACAACAGTCTTGATTCCCTTTTCCAGTGCTCTTTCAGCAACAACTTTACCAACGTATGCTGCTGCATCTACATTATCTGTCTGCTCAAGTGCTTCCTTGATTGACTTCTCTACTGTTGATGCTGCTACAATTGTGTTTCCAACTGAATCATCAATAATCTGAGCGTACATATGATTATTACTTCTGAAAACCGCTAAACGTGGTCTATCTGCTGTTCCAGCTAAATGATTACGAACACGCATATGCTTCTTAATACGAACTTCGCTTCTTGATTCTTTATTAACCATCTTATCTCACTCCTTTATTATTTCTTACCAGTCTTACCAACTTTACGTCTGATAGTCTCGTCAACATACTTGATACCTTTGCCCTTGTAAGGTTCCGGTGCTCTCTTTTCTCTGATCTCTGCTGCATACTGACCAACTTTTTCCTTGTCAATACCAACAACTGAAATCTTGTTACCATCAACCTTTACTTCGATACCTTCTGGGTCAACCATCTCAACTGGATGTGAATAACCAAGAGCAAGAACTAATTTATTGCCCTGCTTCTGAGCTCTATAACCTACACCGTTTACTTCCAGATCCTTAACATAACCCTCTGTAACACCAATGATCATGTTGTGGATAAGTGTTCTGGTAAGTCCGTGTAAAGACTTCATCTTCTTTAAATCATTAGGTCTTGAAACTGTGATTACATCAGCTTCTAACTTAATATCCATTTCTGCCGGGAGAACTCTCTCAAGTGTTCCCTTTGGTCCTTTAACAGTCACTTTATTATTTTCTGCGATATCTACAGTCACTCCTGCAGGTACAGCGATAGGCATTCTTCCGATACGTGACATTTCGCCTTCCTCCTTAAAATTTATATTATTTGTATTTGTGCTGCACGGAGTGTATCCATGCAGGCTTTAACCTCCGGTATTTTTCAGGAAATGATGCCGGAGGGATTGTTTTATCAGCTTTCGCACTAACTTCGCACGGTGCTTTCAGCTTGTGCTCACTAAGTGCTCTAATGACATCCACTCGAACTAAACTCATCCATCGTCTTCGACTCGTATTCGTTAAGTCTCGGGATGGGCTTTCGCACTAACTTCGCACGGCGCTTTCAGCTTGTGCTCACTAAGTGCTCAATGCCTACCAAACAAATGCTAATACTTCGCCACCAACATTCTGCTTTCTTGCTTCCTTGTCAGTAAGTACACCTTTGTTTGTTGAAATAATTGCAGTTCCGAGTCCACCAAGTACTCTTGGGAGCTCATCCTTGCTTGCATATACACGAAGACCTGGCTTAGAGATTCTCTTAAGGCCTGTGATGATCTTCTCGTTCTTATCTGCACCATACTTCAATGTAATTTTGATTGTCTCAAACTTACCATCTTCGATAATGTCTACTGCCTGAACATATCCTTCTGATAAAAGGATGTCAGCAATAGCCTTTTTCATCTTTGAAGCAGGGATTTCTACTGTATCATGTTTTGCTGTGTTAGCATTACGAATTCTTGTAAGCATATCTGCTATTGGATCGCTCATTGACATAATGTTTCTTCCTCCTTCTATCTCTTACCAGCTTGATTTCTTAACGCCAGGGATCTGTCCCTTGTATGCTAATTCACGGAAGCAGATTCTACAGATTCCGTATTTCTTTAATACTGAGTGTGGACGTCCACAAATCTTGCAACGTGTATATTCTCTTGATGAAAACTTCTGTTTACGCTGCTGTTTAACTTTCATTGCTGTCTTAGCCATAACGAATCTTCCTCCTTTAATTATTTGCTGTAAGGCATACCAAATAATGTTAACAGTTCGCGACCTTCTTCGTCTGTCTCTGCTGTTGTAACAAAGATGATATCCATACCTCTGACTTTATCAATCTTATCGTACTCGATTTCCGGGAAAATGAGCTGTTCCTTGATACCTAAAGCATAGTTACCTCTGCCATCGAAACCGTTAGGGTTAACACCTCTAAAGTCACGTACACGAGGAAGTGCAAGGTTTACAAGACGATCTAAGAACTCATACATCTTCTCGCCACGAAGTGTTACTTTACATCCGATAGGCATTCCTTCTCTTAACTTGAAGTTAGCAACTGACTTTCTCGCACGTGTAACAACTGCCTTCTGACCGGCGATTGTTTCAAGATCCTTGATAGCTGCGTCTAAAACTTTAGCATTTTCTCTTGCTTCACCAACGCCCATGTTAATAACGATCTTATCAAGCTTTGGGATCTGCATTACATTTTTATATCCAAATTTTTCAGTCATGGCGCTTTTAATTTCAGCGTCATACTTTTCTCTAAGTCTACTCAACTAAGACGACCTCCTTCCAATTAATCTATCTTCTCTGTTTTGCCATCTACTTTAGCAACACGGACTTTATCTTTACCTGTTCCTTCAAAACCAACTCTTACCGGCTTGCCTTTGTAAAGATACATTACATTGGAGATGTCCATTGGAGCTTCCATTTCGATAATTCCGCCTGCCTGGTTAGCCATGCTTGGCTTGCTGTGCTTAAATACTTTATTTACGCCTTCAACGACTACAGTACCGTTCTTCTTGTCAACATGAAGAACCTTGCCTTCTTTACCTTTATCCTTGCCGGCAATAACCTGTACCATATCATCTTTCTTAATCTTTAATGTTGCCATGGTCTACACCTCCTTATAATACTTCAGGTGCAAGTGAGACAATCTTCATGAACTTCTTGTCTCTTAACTCTCTTGCAACTGGTCCAAAGATACGTGTTCCTCTTGGATTTAAATCGTCTTTTATAATAACTGCTGCATTCTCATCAAACTTGATGTATGAACCATCCTTACGACGAGCGCCCTTCTTTGATCTTACTACTACGGCCTTAACAACATCACCTTTTTTAACAACTCCGCCTGGTGTTGCGTCTTTAACTGAGGCAACGATGATATCGCCGATATTTGCATATCTTCTTACTGAGCCGCCTAAAACTCTGATGCAAAGGAGCTCTTTGGCACCAGTATTATCAGCAACTTTAAGTCTTGTTTCCTGCTGAACCATTTTATTTGCCTCCTTATTTAGCCTTCTCTATAATCTCAACAAGTCTCCATCTCTTGTCCTTTGATAAAGGTCTTGTCTCCATAACTCTTACTCTATCGCCAATATTGCACTCATTCTTCTCATCATGAGCCTTTAACTTGTAAGTTCTCTTTACGATTTTTCCATAAAGAGGATGCTTAACATTATCTACGATAGAAACAACGATTGTCTTGTCCATCTTGTCACTTGTAACGATACCTACACGTGTTTTTCTCAGATTTCTTTCCACAATATATTCCTCCTTCTAAGATAATTAAGCATTAGCCTTCTGGGCTATAACTGTCTGTATTCTTGCAATATTCTTTCTTACGTCTTTGATTCTGCTTGTGTTCTCTAACTGATTTGTAGCATTCTGGAATCTTAAGTTGAATAATTCCTTCTTTGCAGCTACTAATTCGTTCTGAAGCTCATCAACAGATTTAGCATTTAATTCGTTCATATAGTCCTTAGTTTTCACTGCCTGCTACCTCCTCTAAATCTTCTTTTGAAACGATCTTACACTTAAGTGGAAGCTTGTGCATAGCAAGTCTTAAAGCTTCTTTTGCTACTTCTTCAGGTACGTCTGCAATCTCGAACATAACTCTACCCGGCTTAACAACTGCTACCCAGTACTCAAGTGCTCCCTTACCTGAACCCATACGAGTTTCAGCCGGCTTAGCTGTAACTGGCTTATCAGGGAAGATCTTGATAAATACTTTACCACTACGCTTCATATATCTTGTCATCGCAATACGGGCTGCTTCGATCTGGTTTGACTTAATCCATGCAGGCTCAAGTGCTACTAAACCATACTGACCGTTTGTAATCTTATTGCCTCTAAGTGCCTTACCAGCCATAGTTCCTCTGAACTGCTTACGACGCTTTACTCTCTTAGGCATTAACATTATTTATCCGCTCCTTCCTTATTTCCTTTTACAGGAAGTACTTCACCATGGTAAACCCATGTCTTAACACCAACTTTACCAAATGTTGTGTCTGCTTCAGCAAAACCATAATCAATGTCAGCACGAAGTGTCTGAAGAGGAATTGTTCCCTGGCTGTAGAACTCTGTTCTAGCCATATCAGCACCACCAAGACGTCCTGAACATGAAGCCTTGATACCAAGTGCTCCAGCTTTCATTGTTCTGCTCATGCATGACTTCATTGCTTTTCTGAATGAGATACGATTCTCAAGCTGTGCTGCAATGTTCTCAGCTACTAACTGTGCGTCTGCATCCGGCTTCTTAATTTCTTTTACATCGATGAACAGCTTCTTATCTGTAAGCTTCTGTGCATCTGCTTTGATCTTTTCGATTCCAGCTCCGCCCTTACCGATGATAACACCAGGCTTAGCTGTATATAATGCAACCTTTACTCTGTCTGCAGCTCTCTCGATCTCGATCTTTGAGATGTTTGCATTGTAAAGTGTCTTCTTTAAATAAGTTCTGATTTTATGATCTTCTACAAGGTTGTTAGAAAATTCATCATTCTTTGTGTCAGCATACCATCTTGAATCCCAATCTTTGATAACGCCGACTCTTAAACCATGAGGATTAACTTTCTGTCCCATTATTTACCTCCTATCTCTCGTCAAGCACGATTGTGATGTGACTTGTTCTCTTCTCGATTCTATATGCTCTACCCTGGGCTCTTGGATGAACTCTCTTCATTGTAGGTCCCTTGTTAGCGTAGCACTCTGCTACATAAAGGTCCTCTGCCTTAAGTCCATTGTTGTTTTCAGCATTTGCGATTGCTGACTTTAACAGCTTCTCTATAACACTTGAACCATATCTTGGGTTGTATGCCAGAATACCAAGTGCAGTCTGAACATCCTTACCTCTGATGGCATCTAATACGAAACAAGCCTTTGTTACTGACACTCTTGCATATGATACCTTAGCTGATGGTCTGGTATCTTTATTCTCATTTCTGAGTCTCTTATCATGGGATCTATGTCCTTTAGCCATGATTTAGTCCTCCTTTCAAATATTCCAAATATTATCTTCTACCCTTCTTTTCGTCTTTACCATGACCTCTGTAGGTTCTGGTAACTACGAACTCACCAAGCTTATGTCCAACCATGTCTTCTGTAACATATACAGGTACATGCTTTCTTCCATCATGAACTGCGATTGTATGACCTACGAATGATGGGAAAATTGTTGAACGTCTTGACCAGGTCTTAACAACTTCTTTGCTATTGCTTGCATTCATAGCATCTATCTTCTTGAGTAAATGCTCATCTGCGAATGGTCCTTTTTTTAATGAACGAGCCATTGTCATACCTCCTTATTAACTATTTAATGCTCTTGCCGTCTCTTCTTCTTACGATCATCTTATTAGACTGCTTGTTCTTCTTTCTTGTCTTTAATCCCATTGCTGGCTTACCCCATGGAGTTGAAGGGCCTGAACGACCGATTGGTGCTCTACCTTCACCACCACCATGTGGATGGTCATTAGGGTTCATAACAGAACCACGAACTGTTGGTCTAATACCCATGTGACGTTTACGTCCGGCTTTACCAATGTTAACAAGGCCATGCTCAATGTTTCCTACCTGACCGATTGTTGCACGGCAGATGATTGGAACCATTCTCATTTCGCCTGAAGGAAGTCTTAATGTTGCATACTTTCCTTCCTTAGCCATAAGCTGTGCTGAGTTACCTGCTGAACGAACAAGTTGTCCGCCCTTACCCGGGTATAACTCGATGTTGTGTACTAATGTACCAACTGGAATATTCTGAAGTGGGAGGCAGTTACCAACTTTGATCTCTGCTTCAGCACCACTCATAAGAACATCTCCTACTGCTAACTTATAAGGAGCAAGGATGTATCTCTTCTCGCCATCAGCGTAGAACAGAAGTGCAATGTTTGCTGATCTGTTTGGATCATATTCGATTGCATTAACTGTTGCTGGAATTCCATCCTTATCGTTTCTCTTGAAATCTATAATTCTGTATTTACGTTTCTCACCACCACCGTGATGTCTAACTGTGATCTTTCCCTGATTGTTACGGCCGGCTGTCTTGCTCATTGATACAACGAGTGATTTCTCAGGTGTTGATTTTGTGATCTCTGAAAAATCAAGGCCAGTCATATTTCTTCTGGAAGGTGTATATGGGTTATATGTCTTAATTCCCATTTTTGTTCTCCTTTCGGTTCAATTTATTGTCACGCTTTTTTGCGTATAAATCTGTTTCGTTATTTTACAGTCCTTCGAAAATTTCGATCTCTTTACTTGCTTCTGTAAGTTTAACGATTGCTTTCTTGTACTTGTCTGTTCTTCCAAGTGTTACGCCACGTCTCTTAACCTTACCGTCATTGTTCATGGTGTTAACCTTAGCAACTTCTGTTCCTTCGAACATCTTCTCTACAGCTTCTTTGATCTGAGACTTTGTTGCTTCCGGGTGTACAAGAAATGTGTACTTCTTCTCTGCCATTGCATTCATACTTTTCTCTGTGATTACAGGCTTAAGTATAACGTCATAATATTTGATGTCTGCCATTATGCGTACACCTCCTCAATTGCTGCTACAGCATCCTTTGTAAGAACAAGCTTATCATACTTAAGAATGTCATATACACTCAGTGAGTTTGTAGCTGTTGTCTTAACTGTTGGAATGTTGTTTGCTGAAAGAACAACCTTGTCGTTCTTGTCCTTTGTTACTACTAATGACTTAGGAGCTTTAAGATTTGCAAGGATCTTTGCGAATACACTTGTCTTAACCTCTTCTAATTCAATCTTGTCAACTACAACAAGTTTATCTTCTGCAAGCTTTGCTGAAAGTGCTGACTTCATAGCAAGCTGCTTTTCTTTCTTATTCATCTTAACTGAATAATCTCTTGGCTTTGGTGCAAATACAACTCCGCCACCTGTCCACTGTGGAGATCTTGTTGAACCCTGTCTTGCATGACCTGTTCCTTTCTGTCTCCATGGCTTTCTTCCACCACCTGATACTTCAGAACGAGTCTTTGCGCTCTGTGTACCCTGACGGCTATTTGCCAGCTGGCCAACTACAGCCAGATGCATTAAATGTTCATTTATCTCTACACCGAATACAGAATCATTGAGTTCTAATGTCTCAACTTCTTTTCCTTCGATGTCATAAACCTTAACTGATGCCATTTTCGTTCCTCCTTCCTAAAGACTACTTGCCAGTCTTTACTGTATCCTTAATCATTACTAATGATTTCTTTGGTCCCGGAACTGCGCCCTTTACCAAAATAACATCATTTTCTACATCTATCTTAACTACCTCAAGGTTCTGGATTGTAACTCTTACGCTACCCATATGTCCAGGCATCTTCTTACCTTTGAATACTCTACCTGGTGTAGTAGCTGAACCGTTTGAACCTGCATGTCTGTGATACTTGGAACCATGTCCTGAAGGACCTGACTTTAAGCCGTGTCTCTTAAGACCGCCTGCATATCCCTTACCTTTTGTCTTTGCTGTAACGTCAATCTTGTCTCCTTCAGCAAATACATCGGCTTTGATCTCTGCACCAAGTTCGTACTGAGCACAGTCATCAAGTCTGAACTCTCTGTAGAAAGTCTTAGGTGTTGTGTTTGCTTTCTTTGCATGTCCAACTTCTGCCTTACCAGCACCATGTGGGTTTCTGATTACTTTCTTTCCTGATACATCTTTTGTTGTGATTCTTTCTTTCTTTTCGCCGAATCCTACCTGAATTGCATCATAACCGTCATTCTCAACTGTTTTTACCTGGGTTACAACACATGGACCAGCCTGTAAAACTGTTACCGGCACTAAAACGCCGTTTTCGTCGAAGATCTGAGTCATTCCGACTTTTGTTGCTAAAATAGCTTTCTTCATTTTAAGTTTTCCTCCTAATTTAATTCACAGCGGATTGTCTTGACAATCATACTAAATTACATCCTTCGGATGCATTAGGTTACTGCTTGTGCACTGTTTCGTGCTATGTTTGTTTTTTTGTGATTTGATTAGTTCACTTCTAATTTTTGTGGCTGATTATTTCATCTTTACGTCGATGTATACGCCAGCTGATAAATCGATCTTCTGTAATGCATCAATTGTCTTCTGTGTTGGTGCAATCACGTCGATTAATCTCTTATGAGTTCTCTGCTCGAACTGTTCTCTTGAATCTTTGTACTTATGAACAGCTCTGAGGATTGTAATCTTCTCAACCTTTGTAGGCATTGGAACCGGTCCGCTGACTTTAGCTCCTGTCTTTTTAACAGTATCGATGATCTGTCCAGCAGCCTGATCGATAAGTTTGTGGTCGTACGCCTTCAATGTGATTCTCATAATCTGTTTTGCCATAAAAAAAGCCGCCTCCTTTTCGCACTTTTTAATAGTACAACAAGTGGTGACTGTACACTCTCCCGTGTGTATCCTGAATTAAATCAGAATCAACACGTCGTTTCTATCCTTTTGATAGACAGTTATTGGTACAGTGACTTGTCGTCAGTAATTTTTTATTGACATTCGCTCCACGAAAAACCTGTATCTATACGATACAGCAACCTCCGTTTCAACGCTATCATGTCACAGCACGTTTGATTATATAACACGTTTTTGCGGAATGCAAGCATTTTTTCTATATTTTTTAAGAATTTTTTTATTATATTTCCCTGCATTTCTTCATCCGTCATACTGTTATATTTTATCTGTTTCTTCTATATATAATGCACAATAGAAACGTTATCGCTTATTTCAGCTTAAAGCTCTGTTTCAGCTTCACGCCCCTGTTATTATATATTTCCAGCTTCGGGAAACTTAAAAGAAAAGCGATATCCGATGCGTAACCATAATTTCTGGTATCAAATCGTTCGAATTCTTCTGATAATGCATCAAACAGCTCCTGCATATCATCTATCTTGTTATTCCGTTCTGACAGATACGATGTGATAAAGTGTTCTACGTTTTCCCGGTCATCGATCATCTCGAGATAATACTGCTCTCCAGCTTTATAGAATTGAATATCTTTTCCATTTTTCAGGATTAGTTCTTCCATGCTGGTATATCCATAGTTTCTGGTATCGAATTCTGTGTGCAGCTTTGTGAGCTTATATATCAATCCTGCCAGTTCTGTACAGATACCCGAAGCTCTTTCTTCTATTATAATGCGGTAGACATCAGATACAATCTCTGATAATGGTGTCAGACACTGTTCCGGTTCATAGCCCTGCAAAATATCTATATAACAGAAGCGATTACTTCTGCGGATAAACGATTCGCTGTGTGCGTTACTGCCAAATACCCGAATATTCTTGCCCTGCTCCTGTGCCTTTACAACTGCCGCCAGGATCGTATCATCATCGGTCACAATATCGATTCCTTCGACCTGCCGGTCAAATGCATGGGCAACCAATTCTGTTATAAAAGTGCAGCCGGCATGATTCCCCCGTTCTTCTGCTCCCATCACGCGAAATCCCTGCTTCTGCAGTTCTTCTTTCGAAGCTTTTGAAACATAGCCGCATGCCAGACGGTCGATCAGATCATCCTGAATCATGATCTCTCTGCATACAAGCGGTGCATAAACGGTATCCACTGTATTACAATCATATATTAAAATTCGCTTCATGAATGGCTCCTTTCTTCCGTCAGCACAAGCTGCATCAGAGTCTGGTGAATGCCAAAGGTCCGGCACAACCGTTCCGCTTCTGCTTTTGCCCGCTCCCGTTTCTCCTCTGATACCGGTTTCTTCACTGCCCGGATCAGAATATTTTTAGGTGAATGTTCAATATCAATAAATTCCAACAGATCTGTCTTATATCCACAATATTCCAGCATACATCCACGGATCGCATCAGTCATCAATGCTGCTGTCCGTTCCTTGATGATTCCGTACTTGGTCAGTGCCGACAACTCCTCCGACCGGATCTGTTTATTTAACTCATGCTGGCAGCACGGAACAGATAAGATGTATGTCGTGTTCCAGCAGATCGCATTATAGAGCGCATAGTCAGTTGCCGTATCACAGGCATGCAAGGTCACTACCATATCCACCTTACGGTCTGTCCGGTATCCATTAATATCACCGATTTTAAACTTCAGATCTGTATATCCGCATTTTTCTGCCAGCTTATTACAGTTCTTTATTACCTGTTCTTTCAGATCAAGCCCTGTGATATGTGCCGTCATATGACGGATCTCTACTATATAATAATATAAGAAGAAAGTCAGATAGGATTTGCCGCATCCAAAATCAATAATGTTGATCTCATCGCCTTTATAAGTCTTTAACACATCATCGACCATCTCGATAAAGCGGTTGATCTGACGGAACTTATCATACATGGAGGAAACTACTTTTCCCTCTTTGGTAAATATTCCAAGCTCCCGGAATGCAGGAATATCCATTCCCTCATCCAGAATATATTTCTTCTTGCGATTATTACCGCCGACCAATATCGTCTTATTCTCCGCCTGTCTGCGGCTGACTGCCAGATTTCCTTTTTTGCCTGCTTTTACATCATAATCTGTCGTCAGAGAAAATGCATTCATCTGCTTAAACTCTGCCGGAAAATGCATCGCAATATGCTCTGCCAGCCTTCCTTCTTCGATATTCTCATGAAAGACCTGCGTCTGTGTATATTTCTCAAGCTGGTATGCATTTCTGCCCTTTAATACCTTTCGGGCAAATATGATCTTCTTGTATTCTCCCTTTCCATTGCTCAGTACGACCTTATGTGGATGTGTCTCCGCGATCTCTTTTATAATATCCATATATTTCTCCATGTTTTCTGTCTTGTATCTGCTTATCATTTTGTGAAACACAGCTCATGAAATGTCCTTCACATAATTAACATTTTCACGAGCAAATAATTTGGCATTCATTATATTCCAAATTATCTATTGCAATTATATATTTTCGTTTTGCTCTACTGCTGTGATTTTATCACCCCGGCAGATATCGGTCAATTTGTTTTCCTTATATGCCGATTTCATTTTCTTTCTATGCAGATTTCATCGTTGACTTGAAAATGACTGCACCTTATAATATAGTAGTTTTATATAAATATTTCAAACGAAACGAGGATATCGATTATGTGGACAGCCGATCACTGGCAGGATTATGAAGTAATAGATTGTTCAGATGGAGAAAAACTGGAACGATGGGGCAAATACATTCTCCTTCGTCCCGATCCACAGGTTCTGTGGTCAACTCCAAAAACAGATAAACGCTGGAAGCAACTAAATGGTCACTACCACCGCAGCAATAAGGGCGGCGGTGAATGGGAGTTCTTTAACCTTCCGCAGCAATGGTCGATTCATTATAAAGATCTGACCTTTAACCTAAAACCATTCAGCTTCAAACACACCGGTCTGTTTCCGGAACAGGCAGCCAACTGGGACTGGTTCTCTGACCTGATCCGCTCATCGAAAAAGAAAGAGATCAAGGTATTAAACCTTTTCTCTTACACCGGCGGTGCAACCTGTGCGGCAGCAAAAGCAGGTGCGGCAGTTACTCATGTTGATGCTTCTAAGGGCATGGTTACATGGGCAAAGGAAAATGCAGTCTCATCCGGACTCGGAGATGCCCCGATCCGCTGGATCGTTGATGACTGTGTAAAATTCGTAGAACGTGAGATCCGCCGTGGCAATCACTATGATGCGATCATTATGGACCCACCATCCTACGGCCGAGGACCAAAGGGCGAGATCTGGAAGATCGAAGAAAAGATACATCCGTTTATCAAGCTGTGCAGCGAGCTGCTCTGCGATGATCCGCTTTTCTTCCTGGTCAATTCCTATACGACCGGACTTGCACCAGCCGTTCTTACCTATATGATAGCAACCGAGGTACAGTCTAAATTCGGCGGTCATGTTATCTCCGACGAAGTAGGACTTCCGGTTACAGGCTCCGGTCTGGTACTGCCATGCGGCGCTGCCGGAAGATGGTGCCGATAACCCCCGGATAGAATATGAAATAAAAAATGGAAGCCTGTATTACCTATTATTCCGCAAGATGCTTTCGCGCTAACCTCATGTAGCGGTACTAAGCTCCCGTCTGACGGCGGATCGCTAAGGACCGACATTCGGCTAGGCTTGCTTCATAATAGTAATACAGGCTTCCATTTTTATTTCATATTCTTAACAACACAGCATCTCTTAAGCACCGGTGCTGTATTCTTTACCAGTTTCTCTCGTCCATATCCAGATATGTCTTATGCGTTCCGACATATTTGTAAGCCGGACGGATGATCTTACCGGCATTTACCAACTCTTCTATTCTATGTGCGCTCCAGCCTGCGATTCTTGCAATCGCGAAGATTGGAGTAAACAGTTCAATCGGTATATCAAGCATACGATATACAAATCCACTGTAGAAATCGACATTTGCAGAGATAACGGAGTTTCGCTTCTTTGCAAGAAGCTCCATAGAGATCCGTTCAATATCCGTGTACAACTTGAACTCCTCCTGCATACCCTTTTCTTCTGCAAGTCTTCCGGCATAACGCTTCAGGATCTTGGCTCTTGGATCGGACACCGTATAAACAGCATGTCCCATACCATAGATCAGACCGCTATGATCAAAGCCCTTCTTATCAAGCAGTCCCTGAAGATATTCACGGATCGCCGCTTCATCGCTCCAGTCTTTTACATGAGCCTTCAGGTCATCCATCATCTGCTGAACCTTCAGGTTCGCACCACCATGCTTCGGTCCTTTTAAAGAACCGAGAGAACCGGCAACGGTTGAATAGGTATCAGTTCCGGTTGATGATATAACATGTGTTGTAAATGTGGAGTTGTTACCACCACCATGCTCTGAATGAAGCACCAGACAGATATCCAGTACCTGCGCTTCAAGCTCAGTATACTTCTTATCCGCACGGATCAGGCGAAGGAAATTCTCTGCTGTCGAAAGGCCCGGCTTCGGATTGTGAATGATAAGACTCTTATCCTGATAATAATGCTTATAGCCCTGATAGCCATATGCAGCGATCAGCGGAAACTGTGCAATCAGTTCCATACTTTGACGAAGGACATTTCGAATGCTGATGTCATCCGGGCAGTCATCATATGAATATAAAGTAAGCACACAACGCTGTAAGACATTCATCATATTCTTACTTGGTGCTTTTAAAATCACATCACGAGCAAACTTTCTTGGGAGCTCCCGGAACGTCTCCATCAATTCCTTAAATTTATTAAACTGAGTTCTGGTCGGCAGTTCACCGAATAAAAGCAGATAGATCGTCTCCTCAAAGCCAAACTTGCTTCCGTGGAATCCACGTTCCAGATCTTCGATATTATATCCCTGAATATAGAGTCTTCCATCTGCCGGCACCAGCTCACCATCCTGAACTGCAAAACCGGATACATCTGAAATCTCTGTCAGACCTGTTAAGACACCTTTTCCATTTGAATCACGAGGCCTCTCTTAACATCATATGTAACATAGAGGTTCTGATCGATCGTACCTGAATCATTGCAATAACCAACCAGTTCATCTAAAATTTTCTCGTACTCTGCACTTCCCTTTTCCAAACCTCTATCTCCTTTCGAATATAGTATTTAAGCCAAGCTTAAGTTTATCAAACTTTCGCCTGGCTTGCAAGACTATTTCGCTGCCTGTAAGGCAGTCTCATCTATTTCTATAATATATTTTTCAAATGCATTTATGATCGTGGTATCCAGGTATCTGGATTCCCGTGCAAAATCCCTGCCATAATTACTATGCACATGACCATGTACCAGATACTTCGGATGATAGTCTTCGATCATTGTCCGGAAGCACTTGAAACCGGTATGACAAAGATCCTCGGAATCATTGATCCGATACGCAGGGGCATGCGTGATCATAATATCAAATCCACGATGTTTTCTTATCTGCCGACCCAGCTTACGGATGCGTTTCTCCATTGCTTTCTCGGTATACTGATGCGGCGCACCATTGTACTGATACTCCATGCAGCCTCCAAGACCCAAGATCCGTATTCCTTTATATACATAGATTCGATCGTCGATGCAGATACAGCCATCCGGTGGTGTGTCTGCATAACAGGTATCGTGGTTTCCATATACATACAGAACCGGAGCATGCGTAAATGTCGCAAGGAACGACAGATACTGCGGTGCAAGGTCACCGCAGGAAATGATCAGATCAATTTCTTCTAATTTTTTCTTATCAAAATAATCCCATAGGTATTTTGATTCTGCATCCGCCAGAACAAGAATCTTCATATCCGTATCTCCGTGTTTTCTTTTCTTTTCTACGAAACTGTACCCCGCCTGTTTCCATAAAGAAAACACGCTCATCTACATTCGTACTCCGGATCGCAAGACCCGCATAGCCTTATTATACTATGTCTGTAGTTTTTTTCAATTCCAGATTTTCCGGCGTATTTACTCCCTGGAAGGTAACAACATCTCTGGCATCTTCTACCAGCTCATCCAGAGTCGGGATCGAACCGACAACAATATCTGCCAGCCAATCCATCTTCATGATCTCCTCAGGGCTCATCTCACCATCTTCATCATCACGAACCACTCCATTCTGTGAATAGAGCTTGCCGTAGAATGGACTTACCGTACCATCCTTGATCAGCTGTTTCATCAGATTTACCAGTCTGGCTGTTCCAACCGGAAGATGGTTCGAACAGATCACATCGATCACTCCGGCAGACATGCCCCACCAGTAATTCAGAACCTTTACTTTCTCGTTCTTTTCTTCCAGCTTCCAGTTACCATCCAGAATCAACTGAACGATCTTCTCATAAAATATGCGCCAGTTGTAAAATGGCATCGCAAGGTTCGATATCTCGTCCCCATCGCAGGAATACAGACCGAATTCACGGGAGGCCGTAAGCGGTGTGATCATATCCTTATCGGATACATAAGAAATGCCCAGTTCCTTAAACCGTTTCTTCGGATCGGAGCCTTTGACCTTTGACCACTCCAGATAGATCTTCGCTCTTGGATTCACAAACTTTGCTCCCATCGCAAATGCGTTGATGTTCGCCGTCGTTCCATAGATCGGATAATCAGCCACATAACCGATCCTGCCATCCTCACAGAGTGAACCTGCGATAATACCGGTTATAAACTTCGCCTCATACATTCTCGCATAATACGTTCTGACATGGCTGGTCGATACATTTAACGAGCAGTTTAATATCTTCAATTCCGGATATTTGATCGCTGCCTTTAATGACTCCGGAAGCATCTCCGGACCGGTTGTAAATACAACATCGAATTTGTCCTGTGCAATCTGCTCCAGGCATTCTGCAAGCTTCGTATTATCATCCATATTCGAAAAAGTATGTGTCTCAACCCGATCCTTGAATTTGCCTTCTACGCCCATTCTTCCGAGATCATGGCTGTAGATCCATACAGAATTCTCAGGCTCTTTATCATAAACAAATGCAATCTTAAGCTTCTTCGGTACCGGCGTGATACTGAACAGTTTCTTCTTTGACTCTACCGGTTCCAGCTTCGGAACGATCGTCATCTTCTTCTTCTGTGCACTTAGCACGATCTCGTCCCAGACCTTTTCCAGATTTGCCTTTACCTCATCATAGGACATATCCTGTAATGCCCTGTATCCATATACATTTAAAAATACAAGCATCGCATCATCTACCGTGATTGGAAGACTGTCACTGCCGTTTTTCTGCCTGTATGCTGTATCAAATGCCAGATGTGCCGAATTCAGGTTCATACGA
Source organism: Clostridium sp. AM46-21 (assembly GCF_003480025.1). NCBI lineage: Bacteria > Bacillati > Bacillota > Clostridia > Eubacteriales > Clostridiaceae > Clostridium > Clostridium sp. AM46-21. The sequence goes on along the minus strand of NZ_QUIB01000021.1, from coordinate 28,496 downwards.
TCATCATCCGTAAATTCACCATCCGGTGTCAATCCTATATATTCTCTTAATTTGTCATATCCGCCAAGCTGTGTGAACCATATATAGTTGATTCCTGTCTGCTTATGGAAATCTACAAATTCATAATAAATCTTGTTTTCCAGCTCATCTGTCCGCTTCGGCAGCTTTCTGGTTACCATCGCAGGGACAGAATCCGCACCGAAATATTTCAGTACACTGACACGCTTATTTCCCTCTATGACATAGAATTTATTCATATATTCATATACTTTGATCGGATCATGGATTCCTTCTTCTATATGAGAGTCACAGAGAGATGACCATTTATTTCCGAATTCAGAATTCGCATCTAATATAGGCATGAAGTTACTTGCAAATGCTGTAGTACGGCCTTTTGTCGCTGTACCTACAACCCGATCGAGAGAAATATGCTGTAAACCAAGATTTACTTCGCCTGCAATATCGGAATTCGTGATCAGTTCATCCAGTACCGGCAGATATGGATATTCATTTTTGGAAAGTGCAGCCTGATATCTCTTTTCACCAAGCTTCTGCGCTTTTACATAATCATTTAATGACATGTTAAAAACCTCCTATCTGTGTCTAAATCAACCTGTTTAACTCATTGTCCTATCATTTTTCCATTCACTATATATATACAACAAAAACCGAAAATTACCAGTGGTAAATCGTATTTTCATCTTTTTCACGCCTTAAAATTTCTTATGTCGGTAAAGTTTTGTATATTTTTAATAAAATGAATTGTGCATTTCTTACATTTTTACCTTGAAATTTAAAATAGCGTGTGTTAATATAGTATCAGAATAGTAAATAACATACAATCTTGAATTTCAAATCGGTGTGTGTGAATACTTATAAATCAAAGGAGCCTGTTTCCTAACTTCTTACAGGCTCCTTTTCCTTGTCTTTTTATCTGCTCTGAAAGGTGATCGTTATCTCTGTCCCCACATTCGGTTCACTTGTTATATCAAGCTTCGCATCATGCTGCGCTACGATGTGTTTTACGATCGCAAGTCCGAGACCGGTTCCTCCGGTCGACTTCGACCGACTCTTATCGACCCGGTAGAATCTCTGGAACACCAGCCCCAGATGCCCCTCAGGTATTCCGATACCGGTATCCTTCACCTTCATGACAACTGAATGATCTTTCTCATAAGAATACACAGTTACTTCTACGGTTCCATCCGGTTTATTATATCGGATCGCATTATCGGTCAGATTGTATACCAGTTCTTCCATCATCATCTTATTACCCATAATATAACTTGGCTGACCGGAAAACTTCAATGTAACGTTATGTTTTTCTGCCGACAGCATCAGCATATCCACATTCGATCTTGCAACCGCGCACAGATCGATCCGTTCCATAGATGGTGCATTCTCTGTTACATCAAGCTCTGACAGACGAATAATGTCATTGATAAGGGTAAGCAGCCGATTTGAATTACGATGGATCTCTGTAGCAAATCGTCTGACATCACCATCTGTCGCCATCCCGTTTTCAATCAGCTCAGAATAACCGGAGATCGCTGTCAGAGGTGTTTTTAACTCATGAGATACATTTGCCGTAAATTCCTGTCGCATCTGTGCATTCTCCATAATATCACTATGCTGTTCCCTAATTGTATCAATCAATGGACGGATCTCCTTATAGGCGTTAATATCATCAATATGATCCAGATCCTTTGCCATCTGTCCGATCGGACGGACGATACTCTTTGTCAGATATCGTGATATCAGAACCACGGCAGTCACAAGCACCAGCATAATAACTGTCATGCTTGGAAGTCCCTTCAAAAATACACTGACAATGCTGCTTGTCTCCTTTGATACACGAAGTACACAACCATTTGAAAGCCGGATCGCATAGTAGAATGTGCTCATATTGAGCGTCTGGGAAAGACGGGTATCCTCGCCTTCTCCTTTCTCAAATGCCTCCTCGATCTCCGGTCTGTCGTTGTGTTTTCCCATGGACTCCGGATCTGCCATGTTATCATATTTAACCGTTCCATCCGGTGCAACTAATGTAATACGCAGTTCTGTATTCTTAATCCTTACATTGCGAAGCTCACTGATATCATCAAATAATCCTGCACTCTTCAAGGTCTGTGTGTAATTTTCCAGATCGCGCATGATCTCCTTTTTAAACAGATCATAATAAACCGTTGTCGAAAGTATCATCGTACACAATATCGCAATCAGCGTCAATGCTATAAAGCGACTGTTGATCTTGCTGGATAATCGTTTGTCTTTTCTGACCTTCTTATCCTTTTTATCTTTCTGTTCTTCCATAAAAACCTGTTCTTTCTGTTATAAGATTCTTCTGTTATAAGATTTTCCTGTTTCTTCTTATTTATTCTTATCCATTCTCATTCCATCTTATATCCGACATTACGAACTGTCTTGATCATATTCCCTGCATCTCCCAGTTTCTGGCGCAGCGTCTTGATATGCATATCAAGAGTTCTGGATTCACCTTCGTAATCCGTTCCCCACACATCCATCATGATCACTTCTCTCCGCAGTACAATTCCGGCGTTGATCATTAGCAGCTTTAACAATTCAAATTCCTTAAAGGTCAACTCACACGGAACATCATTCACCTGCACGATACGTTTCTCGGAATCAAGGGTTACGTTCTTCAGTCGAAGAATCTGATCCTCCTGAATACTCTTACTTCTGCGAAGCAATGCTTTAACTCTGGATATAAGCTCCATTACGCCGAATGGCTTTGTCAGATAATCATCTGCTCCGATATCCAGTCCCTTTACCTTATCAAGTTCTGTTGTCTTTGCCGTCACAAGAATGATCGGCACGCGCACAGTCTCCGGACGTTCTCTTAACTTTCTGACAATCTCCAGTCCATCCTGATCCGGTAACATGATATCCAGCAGAATCAGATCCGGAATCTTCTCAGCTATTCTGGAAAAGAAACTCTTCGCATTCGCAAAACCTTCTGTTACGTATCCCGTGTTCCTTAAGGCAAACATTTCTATTTCCTGAATGTTCATATCATCTTCTACAATATAAATCAATGCCTGCATCTGCCGTTCCTCCTGTCTCTGTTCTTTCTTATTTATAATAATATATTTCTAATATATGGTCAAAGTAATTTGCACTTTATGATATTGTATACTTTACTATAAACTATACTTTTCCTTATACATGCTGTACATCGCCTGAAACTCTACATTTGATTCCTGTTTGACCCGGTTTAGATACTCATGCGTATCAAAGCTGTCTGTCTTAACCTGAAGCAATGATGCAGCCACATTTGAACAATGGTCTGCCACACGTTCATAATTATTCAGAAGATTTTCAAGGGCAATACCAAGCTCGATCGTACATTTTCCCTTCTGCAGACGTTTGATATGCTGCTTTTTGATCGTAGCATTCAGTCCATTAATTACTTCCTCCAATGGTTCAATCCGCTTTGCTATCTTCATATCATCTTCATTCAGCGCTTTACAGGTCATGCTCATGATCTCATAAACTGCATTTGAATACAGATTTAATTCTGCCATTGCCTTATCTGAGAACACCATTTCTTCCTTGTGCATCTTGGCATAAATTTCTGCGATTGCTAATGCATGGTCGGAGATACGCTCCAAATCTCCGATACAATGAAGCCCATTGGATACACGTTTGCTGTCTTCCTCCGCCAGTTCTTTTCCGCTGACTTTCGCCAGATATGTTCCGAGTTCATCTTCGTATTTGTCTACGATATCTTCCAAAGCTTCAACACGTTGCCATTTCTCATCCGAATAATCCTTCAGCAACTCTAATGAATCGTATAACGCTTCAGCTGAATACCCTGCCATCTGATTCATAACATCCATGCTCTGTGTAACGGCAAACGCCGGCTGCTCCAGAAATCTTGCATCCAGATGCTTTAACGGTACAAGCTCCGCAATCTCCTCAACAGGTTCTTCCTTCTCACGGATCGTAAGAGTTGCCAGCTTCTCAAGACCCTTTCCAAACGGAAGCAATACAATTGTTGTCAGAATGTTAAAAATACTGTGGATCACTGCTATGCCAGCCGGAGTTGCCATATCCTGTAATACACCAAAATTTACAAATGCATTGATCGAATAGAATACGATCATAAAGAGAATGGTTCCGATCAGATTAAAGTAAAGATGTACAAAAGCTGCACGTTTCGCATTTTTCTTTGCTCCGATACTGGATAATAATGCCGTTACACAAGTACCGATATTCTGTCCCATTATAATAGGAAGTGCCGTTCCATATGTAACTGCTCCTGTCATGCAAAGTGCCTGTAAGATACCAACCGATGCCGATGAGCTCTGGATGATTGCTGTAAATAATGTTCCTACGATCATTCCGAGTATAGGATTTGAGAACATTAAAAGCACATTTGCAAATTCAGGAACATCTGCAAGAGGAGCAACCGCACCGCTCATTGCATCCATTCCGTACATAAGGATCGTAAATCCCAAAAAGATCATGCCAATATCATGTTTTTTCTCATTCTTGGAAAACATCAGAAATGCAATACCGATAACCGCTAGGATCGGAGAAAATGAGGATGGCTTTAACATCTGGATCCAGATACTGTCTCCCTGAATTCCTGACAAACTTAAGATCCAGGAAGTAACTGTCGTACCGATATTGGCACCCATGATAATGCCGACCGCCTGACGCAGTTTCATAATCCCGGAATTTACAAAGCCAACAACCATAACGGTTGTAGCCGATGATGACTGAATAACCGCTGTTACAGCCGCTCCAAGCAGCACCCCTTTAATCGGCGTTGAAGTCAGCTTTTCAAGGATACGTTCCATCTTACCGCCCGCCGCACGGGTCAGACCGTCTCCCATTACGTTCATACCAAATAAAAACAATGCAAGTCCGCCAAACAGTGCAAGTACATCAAAAATACTCATAAAAAAATTCCTTCCTTTTTACATAAATTAGACATTTGTACCTTCGCACATCATCGTATAACAGGTATGTAAAAAGGAAAGGATTCCTACGTAAAGTCTGTGTAAAATTTTAAAATTTATTTTACATTTCATGCTGAATGCGTTTAATATTCTTCCTGGCTCTGTTCAAGATACGTTCTGTCAGGACCGTCGTTTTGTAAAATACATACGATACCGCCAAGCAGTCCTACCAGACAAATACCATATCCTGCCGATACCAAAATGCTCTCTGCCATACTCCATGATGACATAAGCCCGATTCCTTTCAACGTGACAGCTACAACCACAGCGATCACGCCCCAGACGATACTGTTCAATAACAAAAACATTTTTATCAGGTGCTGTTTACTTTTTCCTTTACCGGCATCTGCTATCATATTCCATATACGTCTCATGACAATCACCTCCTGATTCTGTATCCCATAAGACTCTTAATTTCCGGAAATATGTTCTCCTGTTATATAATATATGACCCATTCTGAAATATTCGTTGCATGATCGCCAATCCGCTCCAGATATTTTGCAACCATCAAAAGATCGGTTTCCTGTTCCCCTGCATCTGCATTCCTGTGGATCAGATTGATCAATTCACTCTTCACTTTTATAAACAGATCATCTACCACATCATCCTGCGCAATAACTTTTCTTGCTTTTGTAAGATCAAGATTCACATATGCTTCTATACTGTCAACCAACATGACCATGCTTTCTTTTGCCATTGCCTTAATATGTTCCAATTCTTTTACATAAGGTTTGCCTGCCATCTGGATCGTCAGTTCAGAAATATCTGCTGCATGATCACCGATACGTTCCATATCCGTTACCATTTTGAGCGCAGATGAAACCTGACGAAGATCTGTTGCAACCGGCTGCTCCATTAAAAGAAGTTTAAAGCACAGACTCTCGATATCCTTTTCCTGCTGATCGATCTGATCATCCCTGCGGATAACCTCCTGTGCCAGATCAACATCCTGATTTACAAGTGCTTTGATCGCCTTTTCGATCACACCCTCGATCATGGATCCCATCTCAACCATTTCATCATTGAGTTTTTTCAACTGTCTGTCATAATTTGTCCTCATTATCTTTACTCCTTTTAACCAAATCTTCCTGTGATATAATCCTCAGTTCTCTTATCCTGTGGTTTCGAGAACATCTTCTCAGTATCATCAAATTCGATCACCTGACCCAGTAAGAAGAATGCTGTCTTGTCTGCAATACGGGTTGCCTGCTGCATATTATGTGTAACCATGATAATCGTATAATCATGCTTCAGCTCCATAGCAAGATCTTCGATCTTTGACGTAGAAATCGGGTCAAGCGCAGATGTCGGTTCATCCATCAATAAGACCTCCGGTTCAACCGCAAGTGCTCTGGCGATGCAAAGTCTCTGCTGCTGTCCGCCGGAAAGACCAAGTGCCGATTTCTTCAGTCTGTCTTTTAATTCATCCCATATTGCTGCCTGCTTGAGAGACCGCTCTACGATCTCGTCCAGCTTTTCTTTACTATGGATACCATGGGTTCTTGGACCATATGCTATATTGTCATATACACTCATTGGGAAAGGATTCGGATTCTGGAACACCATTCCAACCCGTTTTCTTAACAGATTTACATCCATTCCGTCAAATATATCTTCACCATCCAACTTCACATCACCCGTGATGCTACAACCTTCCACCAGATCATTCATACGGTTTAAACATTTTAAGAATGTTGATTTACCGCATCCGGAAGGTCCGATAAATGCTGTAATCTGTTTTTCCGGTATTTCCATATTTACATCTTTCAACGCATGAAATTTACCATAGTGAAGATTCAGATTTTTTACATCAAATTTTATATTGCTCATCGATTTATCTCCGTTTATATCTATCTGTTATCTGTCTTTTTCTGTTTTCGCCGACATTTTCTTTGCAATTGCATCGGATGCGAAATTAATCAATACTACGAATACAAGAAGAACAACGGCTGTTGCATATGCCTGATCCGTATGAAGCCCCTCTTTGGAAAGAAGATACATATGTACGGACAAGGTTCGTGTGGAAGAAAATACATTCTTCGCTATTCTCGGCACACTACCTGCCGTATAGATCAACGCTGCTGTCTCTCCGACAATTCGTCCGGTTGCAAGGATAACACCGGATAAAATACCCGGAACAGCACTCGGTAAAACAACCTTAAATACTGTACGAAGTTTTCCTGCACCAAGTCCAAAGCTTCCTTCTCTGTACGACTTTGGAACAGCCAGCAAGGCTTCTTCTGTTGTTCTCATGATAACCGGAAGCACCATAATCGCCAGTGTAAATGCGCCGGACAACAGGGACAATCCCCATCCAAGCTTTGTCATAAATAAGATCATTCCAAACAAACCATATACAATAGATGGAATGCCTGTCAGCGTCTCTGCAGTGATACGTACAATTCCAACCAGCTTATTTCCTGATTTTGCATACTCCACCAGATAAATAGCTGCGAAGATACCGATCGGTCCCGCAATCAGCAATGACAGTAATGTCATAAACAACGTATTAAACAATGCCGGAAGCATCGAGCAATTATCCGATGTATATTCCAACTTGAACAGATCCGGTGTCAGATTCGGAATTCCTTTTGCAAGAATATAGACCAAAATAAAAGCAATACAAACCAACGTCAAAGCTGCTGCCAGATAAACAAGTATCCGAAGGATCAGTGAGCCGGGACGTCTTTTATATTCCGCAAGTAAATTTCTTTTTCCCATTTAGTTCACCGTCTTTCTTTTTAAAATCGAAAACAGCAGGTTAATGATCAGAATGAATACAAACAATACAACACCTGTTGCGATTAAGGCTTCTCTGTGAAGATCCTGGGCATAGCCCATTTCCATTACAATATTTGCAGTCATGGTTCTAACGCCCTTCATCAACCCTTTCGGCATATGAACCTGATTTCCCGCCACCATGATAACAGCCATTGTCTCACCGATCGCACGACCAACGCCCAAGATGATTGCTGCCATGATACCGGATCTTGCAGCCGGCACTACAGTAAGGAATACACTTCTTTCATGTGTCGCTCCAAGTGCTAATGCACCCTGATAATATTTATCCGGGACAGCACTGATCGAAGTTTCAGATACACTGATGATCGTCGGAAGTATCATGATGCCAAGCAGTACAGATGCGGTAAGCATTGTATTTCCGTTCACTCCGAAAATCTGTCTGACTGCCGGAACAAGTACACACATTCCAAAAAATCCGTATACAACCGATGGGATTCCAGCCATCAGATTGATAAATGGTTTAATGATCTTATATGCTTTTGGCGGACAGAACTTTGATAAAAATATCGCTGTCAGAAGTCCGATCGGAACGCCGATCACGATTGCCCCGGCTGTAACGTAGATACTGCCAAGAATAAATGGAAGAATACCAAAATAATCATTGGTCGGTCTCCAGACTTTGCCAAAGAGGAAATCAGTCAGGCCGATTTCCTTCATGGCAGGAATACCACTTGCAAATAAGAACACACAGATCAATAAAACCGCTGCTATCGATACAAATGCCGCTAACAGGAATACGATATGCATGAATATTTCTTTAAACTTTTGCATAGAGGACACTCCTTACTATTTGACATCTGCCCAGGTTGCTGCTTCTCCTGTAAAGATTGATTTTACCTGATCGGTCGTTAAATCAGTTGCAGGGTTATTCTTATTTACAATAACTGCGATACCATCCATTGCGATTACAGTAGCTGTAAGGCCTTCACTTGTCTCGCTATCCTTCAGTTCTCTGGATGCCATACCGATATCACATGTACCATCTGCCGCTGCTGTAATACCTGTTGTTGAATCAGATTCCTGAAGCTCGATATCCGCACCACTGTTGACTGCCTTATATGCCTCTGTTAATTTCTCCATAACAGGAGTTACAGATGATGATCCGGCAATTACGATCTTACCGGTTGCTCCTGATGACTTGAAAGCTCCGGAGTTTGCAATCTCAATGTAACCATTGCTTGATACGATCTTCTGTCCGTCTTCACTCATAATGTAGTTGATAAAATCCTGTGCTACATCACTTACCTGACCCTTTGTCACGATGTTAAATGGTCTTGATAAGGTGTATGTACCGTTGTTGATATTATCTGCCGTTGCTTCAACGCCGCCGATCTTAACTGCCTTTACGGTATCATTTAATGCTCCAAGTGAGATATAACCAATCGAATAATCGTCTCCTGCAACTGTTGTGAGAACTACTTCTGTACTGTTTGCTGTAATCGCGCTCGTAGTTGTCTTATCAACTTTATTTCCATCTGCGTCCTTTTCTTCTACACCGGTCAGTTCCACAAATGCGCCTCTTGTACCTGAGCCTTCCTCTCTGGATACAACTGAGATCTCCTGTACTGTATCAAAACTTCCACTCTTGGAATCTGAACCACCTTTACTTCCACATCCTGCAAGGCATCCTGCCGCAAGTGCTGCACTTAATGTTACCGCTAAAATCTTATTTCCTTTTTTCATTTTAATTTTCCTCCAATTGACTCTTTGGACTCAGAATCGTTCATCTTTCTGATCCATTCAAAATTATGTAAATTGCGAAACCGGATCGCGCGCCCTTTTCCGGATCGCAGGATTATCATACGGCATCTATGTAAAAAACATCACCATCCCAAAGTAAAGGAAAAGTAAAAACTTTGTGTAAACGGAAGAAATGTAAAATCATGAAAAAGTCATCTTATGGATTTCTGTGGAAAATAAAAAATTTTCATGTTACTATGAACTGCAGATACAATTTCGTTTTACGAAGGATAAAGAAAATAACGATATGAATATCATCGGACATGTATATACAGATTTTCAGGAAAAATTTGGGATTCCCAGACAGAGTGGTCTGGTGGATGAACTGACCGGAACGATTGTTTTTCTGCCGGAATACCGGCAGCCGGAAGCCTTCCGGGGGCTGGAGGATTTCTCTCACATCTGGATCCTGTGGGAATTCCATAAAGCCAAACGGCAGAACTGGAGTGCAACAGTAAAGCCGCCAAAACTTGGCGGCAATAAAAGAATGGGCGTATTCGCGACCAGATCGCCGTTCCGCCCAAATAATATAGGTCTGTCTTCTGTTAAACTGACAGGAATTGAATACACCGATGACTATGGTCCAATCCTTCATATCTCCGGTGTCGATCTGTTAAACGGTACTCCTGTATATGATATCAAACCTTATATTCCATATACGGACTGCCACCCGGATGCCACCGGCGGTTTTACCGAACACATTCATACGGAAAAACTGGATGTCATCTTTCCGCCGGAGCTTCTGGCAATAATCCCGGAAGCCAAGCGTCCTGCCCTGATCGGCATTCTTGCAGAAGATCCGCGTCCCGGCTACCAGCACGATCCCGACCGCAGATATGGCGTCGCCTTCGCAGGCTTCGACGTGCGCTTCCACATCAACGGCAACGTCCTCACAGTGTGTGAGGTGGTGGCTGTATGATAACCGAACGATAAGAGACAGGGGCAGAGGATATATATCTTTATTCCGCAGAACACTCCCGTTCTATTCTACTCTGTATAACTTCGAACTAACCTCGGCAGAGCCTCGCTAAGGTCTCAGTTATCACGTAGCGGTACTAGGCTCACTGCTTATGCAGTTCACCAAGGACCGACGTTCGAACAGGTCTGCTTCATAAAATATATATCCTCTGCCCCTGTCTCTTATCTGTTTATATACTAACATTAGCAATCATATAAACCTTAGGAGTATGTTTGACGACTCTAGTGCTCGTGTTCAGGTACAACGGCGAAGAATATGAGGTCTTCGGCGCCTTCATTTGACAGGCTGTGGGTTGCACCTTGCGGACAATAATGGCAGTCGCCCGGATACAGCTTCTCTTTGGTGTCCTCATATTCCATCGTTCCGACACCGGAAAGTACATAAATGATTTCACTGTTTGTCTCATGCGTATGTGTTCCGATCGATGAACCAGGCACAAGTCTGCCCTTCATGATCTTGTTATTCATATCCTGAAACATATGCACATGGAATGTTCCTTCTCCCCCTTTAAAATTCTTGATCGCTGATTCTGCGATTGTATCAAACAATATCTTCATATGATTCCTCCTTATATGGTTCCTTATATTAATATCCGCACACTCTTTATTCGATACTTTCAATCAATCTTCTGACTGCTTCTTCTATATGCTCCGGCATGATACCGGAATAATTAATGACCAGTGTATGATATCTGGCATTTTCGGTATTTCTATAATACTGGCTGAGAAATGAAATGTGAATATCTCTTGCTTCGGCATTATTCCGCAACCGCTCATCACTGTAATTCGTATCAATCTCCAACAGGAAATGCAGCCCTGAATTCTCTTCGCGAATACGAATCTTGTCCGGATTCATATATTTTTTAATGCATGCAAGCACCAGATCCCGCTGTTCTCTGTAATAATTACGCATGCGGTTGATGTGTTTTTCCAGACAACCATCGGTGATAAATCTTGCAAGTGTATATTGCTCGATATTTGACACCGTACAAGCATAAAAGCTGAGCATCTCATCATATCGCCGTATCAAACTCTCCGGAAGAACCATATAACTGATACGGATCGTAGAGGAAAGGCTCTTGGAAAATGTGTTGATATAGATGACCTTTTCGCCCACATCGATACTTTCAAGTGTAGGTACCGGCTTGCCAACCAGTCGAAATTCACTGTCATATTCATCTTCGATGATATAGCGGTTGTCCTTTCTGGATGCCCAAGATAACAATTCATATCTCCTGCTGACAGGTGTTACCAGTCCGGTCGGAAAATGATGCGCTGGCGAAATATGAAGTACATCTGCGCCGGATTCTTCCAGAGCCTCCATATTGATCCCATTTTCATCCATTGCCACAAATTTGCAGCATACATTCTGCGCCTGATAGATCCTTGATATCTTCTGATACCCCGGATCTTCGACCGCATAACATTTGTCATAGCCAAGCAGCTGAATGATAAGACCATAGAGATATTCTGTTCCGGCTCCTATGATGACCTGCTCCGGCTTCACATCCATACCACGGAACTGATACAGATAGCCTGCTACCGCGCTTCGCAGCTCATAGACACCCTTGGACGGTGATCTGGACATCAGCTCTTTGCTGTTTTCCGCCATCACTTCTTTTAAAAGCTTTGACCAGATGCTGAATGGAAACGCATCCTCTACCGTTGAGTTACTGGCAAAATCCGCAAAATATGTTTTCTTTTCTTCCGGCTTTTCAAATTGCTTCGCCGGTCGCTCCGGCAACGGCTTCATCAGATCTGCCGAAATGTCCGTAACATAATAACCGCTTTTCGGAATCGAATATATATATCCTTCGGCAACCAACTGACTGTATGCATTTTCCACGGTGATCGTGCTGACATTCAGATTTTTTGCAAGCAGACGCTTCGATGGCAGACGTTCCCCTGCTACAAGCTTCTTAGACAAAATATCTGTTTTGATCTGCTTGTACAGATATTCATATAACGTATCTGTTCCTCGATTTTCCAGTGCATATGTCAGCATAGCAAACCGCCCTTCACATTATTCCCGCCGGCATCACAACCCACCTTGCGATACCATAGTTATAAAATATTATATGTGGGAAGAAAGCATTATGCAAGTTTTTTACATTCTATAGATAGACAAAAACTCTATGGCATCCCGCCCTGCGCCTGTCCTTATAGAAATGCCGTGCTGCGTTTTCTACTCACTGCACATGTTAAATTCGTAAATACTCCTGTGCTAACTCGCCTTCGGCTCAAACAAGCACCCGTATTTACTAACAATGTGCAGTTCATAACGAAATCCTCGCAATGGCATTTCTATAAGGACAGGCGCAGGGCGGGATATCACATAGTTCTTATATATGGACAATAAAAAACGGTATTTATTATCGTACAGTCAACCTGCTCAATAATAAATACCGTTATCTTATTGTTTACTTTTATTGTCCTTATTTGATCATGTCTAAGAACATCTGATGGATACGGGTATCATCGGAAAGCTCCGGATGGAATGCCAGTGCGATCTGGTTCTGATATTTTACCGCTACAATGTGACCATCTACCTCGGCTAATACCTCAACACCCGGCTTTACACTCTCGATATATGGTGCACGGATGAATTCCATCGGATATACTCCAAGACCTTTGATCTCGCCATCATAATGAAAGCTTCCAAGCTGTCTGCCATATGCATTTCTCTTTACGCAGACCGGAAGGGTCGCAAAATGACGTTTATCATCATTGGACAGTTCTTCTGCAAGAAGGATCAGTCCCGCACAGGTTGCAAGAACCGGCATGCCCTGTTCGATCTTTTCTTTTAATGCATCATACATATCAAGCTCTTTTAACAGCTTACCCTGAACAGTGCTTTCGCCACCCGGCAAAACGATACCGGCAAAATCCTGTTCCAGATCACTTTTCTGTCTGAGTTCTATTGTTTCTGCTCCAAGGCTCTCTAACATTTTCTCGTGTTCGATAAATGCGCCCTGAACCGCTAATACTGCTATCTTCATCGTGTCTGTTCATCCTTTCGCTTATGTCGATCATCCATCATTACGATATCCGCATCTATTTGTCTGTCTGATATTTTACTTACCACGCTCAGCCATAAGGAGTTCGATCTCGCTCTCATTGATACCAACCATAGCTTCACCAAGATCCTCTGATAATTCAGCGATCAGTTTTGCATCTGTGAAGTTTGTAACAGCCTTAACGATGGCATTTGCACGCTTCTCCGGATTTCCTGACTTGAAGATACCGGATCCAACGAATACGCCTTCAGCACCAAGCTGCATCATAAGAGCTGCGTCTGCCGGTGTAGCAACACCGCCTGCTGCGAAGTTTACAACCGGAAGGCGCTTGTGCTCATGTACATATAATACAAGGTCATATGGAACCTGAAGAACCTTTGCTGCATCATATAATTCATCTTCACGCATAGAAGAAATACGTGCGATCTCGCTGTTCATCATTCTCATATGTCTTACAGCCTGAACAACATCACCTGTACCGGGTTCACCCTTTGTACGGATCATGGATGCACCTTCATTGATTCTACGAAGTGCCTCGCCGAGATCCTTAGCACCACATACAAATGGTACTTTGAACTTTGTCTTGTCGATGTGATATACATCATCAGCAGGTGAAAGAACTTCACTCTCATCAATGTAATCGATCTCGATTGCTTCAAGAAGCTGAGCTTCTACAAAATGTCCGATACGGCACTTTGCCATAACAGGGATAGATACTGCATCCTGAATGCCCTTGATCATCTTAGGATCACTCATTCTTGATACACCGCCTGCTGCTCTGATATCTGCCGGAATACGCTCCAGTGCCATAACTGCACATGCACCTGCTGCCTCGGCGATCTTTGCCTGCTCCGGTGTTGTTACATCCATGATAACGCCACCCTTTAACATCTGTGCCAATTCTTTGTTTAATTCATACTGTCTGTTTGCCATAATCGTAACTCCTTTTTTCATTTGATGTGTGTATTTATCTGTAACATATTCATCCTTGAATATCACTACTCAAAATCACGAACAGATTCACTACAAACCTGCTAGGATTTATTATAAAATTATCTGACCATATTGAAATATTCAATTTTAAACTTTTTCTTATATCCAAACTGACCATATCAATATATAACATATGCAAATACCAGATATCAGATTATGTAAACTGACCTCTCGGGCAGATCACCAGAATAATATATAATAAAGCACGACCGTATCGTATGATAAAACCATAACGGAAGCGACCGTGGCATACGCAATCGATTGTTGAATAGCTTAGGCAGATCACCGTATTGTATAATAAACAAAATAGCAGGAAAATGTTGCGAAAACACCTGCGTTTCGATGGTTTTGTGCCGGGATGGAGGACACAACGATTTTATCGTGTCCGAAATCCCGCGCATATAAAAACCAATCGAAGCAAAGTAAGTTTCGCATTTTTTCCTGCTATTTCTGTTTATATGAAATACAGTGATCGTCCGGCTTCTAGCCAAGGCGCAACATCGCATCGATGCTCTTTCTGGCTTTCTGCATTGTCTCCTCTGTAAGGGTAATACTCTCGCCCTCACCATTTACCACGCAGTTATAGACATCACCAAGTGTCGTCATCTTCATGTTGTGGCATACACAATCCTTAGACAATGCATAGAAACGCTTCTCCGGGTGTGCAAGCTGAAGGTGTGACACGATACTATTCTCCGTACCGATAATGAATTCCTTTGCATCACTCTTTGCTGCATAATCCATAATTCCGGTTGTACTTCCGGCATAGTCTGCAAGCTCCGTTACTTCCTTTAAACATTCCGGATGTACCAGAAGTAATGCATTTGGATGAGCTGTTTTTGCTTTCTCTACATCTTTTACGGTTACTCTGACATGTGTCGGACAGCCGCCCGATACCAGCTTAATATTCTTTTCCGGTACCTGCTTCTTTACCCATGAACCGAGATTACAGTCAGGAATAAATAAAATATCCTTTTCCGGCATATTCTTCACGATCTTTACTGCGGAAGAAGAAGTAACACAGACATCACTCAGCGTCTTTACTTCCGTTGTAGTATTCACATATGCTACAACTGTATAACCCGGATTCTTCTCTCGAAGTGCTGCCAGCAGATCATAGTCGATCTGGTCTGCCATCGGGCATCCGGCATCCGGCTCCGGCAGATATACGGTCTTTTCCGGTGATAACAGTTTTACAGTCTCTGCCATAAAACGCACGCCACACATGATCATAGTCTTTTGAGGTGCTTCTGCTGCTCTCTGTGCAAGACCGAAGGAATCTCCTACATAGTCAGCCACTTCCCAGATATCGTGGCTCTGGTAGGCATGTGCAAGGATACAAATATCCTTTTCCTTCTTTATTCTCATTATTTCATCCTGCATCTCTTTTATATTCATGACAATTTTCTCCTTTGTCTGTTATGTTTTCATTTTTTGTTAAAGAATGCACAATAAGTATACCGCATATTGAGAAAGATTACCATCTATTCTGTTAAATATGCATATCCACCAACATTCTGGCACGGTTATAAACATTCAACTTTGAAGAACCGGAATCTACATCAGCACTCACAATACGCCCTTCCGGAAGCTTTTGCTGAATGGAAGGATACAATCCCCTCCCACAGATATGATTTGGCATACATCCAAACGGTTGAACTGCCAATACCTTTTTGCAGTCATGCAGAATATGTCCTACCATCTCTGCACCGATCAGCCAGCCATCACCGGTTCTATATGTCCAGTTTACATAACCATCAGCCTCTTTTTTCATTATTTGAAATTCTTCCATCGAATAAAATCCATACTGCCGCATTGCTGCAATCATGGATCTCTGAAGACTTCCGAACAATTTTAACCCAATACGATAAGCCGCCTGTTCTATTTTGCTTACATCCGATAAATGCGAATCTATATAATACATCGCGTACCAGGATAATCCATTTGTATGGGATTCGCAATTATTCTTTTCAAGAAAACGGATCATATCCCAGTTTCCCAAATGACAATACTTTATATAAATCTCTCCGACGATCCCTATTCGTTGCTTTCTTGGCTTCACCAGTTCAATTTTTGAAAAATCCGCCGCAATCCTTATAAAATTCTGTTTCATTCTTGAAATTGTCAGATGTTTTCCTTCCCGAAGATCGCATGCAAGAATCCTGACCCATTTCTTCCATTTCTTTTGTGCCTCACCTTTATGCACTTCATTTGGTCTGACCTGATTTAGTAAAAGCATCAGAATATCACCATAAAACAATCCAAATAACGCACGCCAGACCATATCAGGTTCCAGCTTCATCTGCTCCCCCTTCTCCAATCCCTGAATGTTTAACGACAATACCTGAGCCTGCGGAAATCCTGCTTTCCGAACAGCCGCCTTTAACACATGCAGATAATTTGAACCACGACATGCATCTCCGGCAGTCGGCATTAATAATTTTGTACGGTTCAGATCATATTTCCCTGATTGAAGAGCTGCTATCATCTGTCCTGCATTTAAGATGATCGGATAACACATATCGTTATTGACATATTTTAATCCAATATCCGTTATATCCTTTTCATTTTTTAAGATCACCGGATGATAATTTTTTGAATAAAACGCATATTTTAACAATGGAAAATGTGCATCTAACATTGCTGGAATCAAGAGGATACATTTCTCCCGATCCGCATTTTCTCTGATCTTATACATATCTCCCTATCCCTCATTTTCTAAAATGCAGATATATGCTTTCTCACTATCTGCAATGCCTCATATACCTGATCTGAGAGTACCACATTTTGCCATACTTTTTCAATACAAACAACTTGAGAAAGCATTTAATTTATTGACTTTATGACCGCGATATGTCACAATTTGTATCAATGAAAAAAAGAGCCATAATTCTATGGAAAAATATAAATCAGAAAGGTTGAAATATTATGAATAAAGCTCTTGTATTATTGTTTTTATTTTTTATCGGAAGTCTGATCGGATGGGTGATTGAATTGTTCTTCCGCAGATTCTGTTCTCCAAATGGTCGAACAACAAAGAAATGGGTAAATCCCGGCTTTCTGGTCGGTCCTTACCTTCCGCTATATGGATCAGGACTATGCGTCTTGTATATGTTAGCATCTATTAACCTGTCATTTCTGGATGAACATCCAATCATTGAGAAGATTGTTTTATTTGTATTTATGGCGATCGCTATGACCGTGATCGAATACATCACCGGATTGATCTTCATTAAGGGAATGAATGTAAAACTCTGGGACTACACAGACCGATGGGGCAATATTCAGGGAATCATCTGTCCACTGTTTTCATTCTTCTGGGCAGTTCTCGGCGCGACCTACTACCTGCTGATCCATCCACATGTTTTATCAGCACTTGACTGGTTATCCAGAAACCTTGCATTTTCATTCTTTATCGGATTCTTCTACGGCGTGTTCCTGATTGATATCGTTTACTCCTTCAATCTTATCGTTAAGATACGTAAGCTGGCTGCCGAATATGAAATCGTCGTTAAGATTGACGAACTCAAACAGCATCTGTTAGAGGAAGCTGAGCTCCGTAAGGAAAAATCACATTTCTTCCTTGCTATGAAAAATGCTCGACCACTCCGTGAGATATTTGAGGATTCATTAGAGAAATATTCTATTAAGAAGATTCTGAAAGAAAAGAAGAAGAAATAATATATTGATTTTATCTAAAAAATATGCGCGCTGGCTTATCACTATATCTTTATTGCGCAGAACACTCTCGTTCTATTTTCACGTAGCGGTACTAAACTCGTCACCTATTGGTGACTCGTTAAGGACCGACGTTCAAATAGGTCTGCTCCATAAAATATAGTGATAAGCTGGCGCGCATATTTTTAATGCTACTAAAATTGTTTTATGCTTCTTTCTTCTCCCCCACAGGAATCTGTGCGAAGATAATCGCAATAAAGATCAACAGGCAGCCAAGGAGCTGGCGGGCGGTCAACACCTCACCAAGGATCACCCAGCCGGCAAGTACTGAAAATACAGATTCCAGACTCATGATCATAGATGCCAGCGTCGGATTCAGTCCATTCTGTGCAATAATCTGCAAGGTATAAGCAACACCGCTCGACATCACACCGGCATACAGAATTGCAACCCATGCATCCCATGACTGTAACTGTGGAAGCCATGCTGCTATTCCTGCTGCCGAATGTCCCATCTCTGAAAAGAACATCGGGAACGCACTGAGTACCCCTGCAACCAGGAACTGGATACAGGACATCCGTACACCATCAACCAATGGTGAAAAATGATCGATCACCAGAATATGTATAGCAAACAAAAATGCACAGAGCAATACAAAGAGATCACTGTTCTGAAATGATAGCGACCCCGCTGTCATACATAAAAGATAAAGTCCTACAATCGTGATCACCATTCCAAGCCAGATATTCCAACCACATTTTTTCTTTAAAAACAAACCAAGGATCGGAACCAGCAGAATATAGCAAGCCGTCAGAAAACCGGCCTTTCCTGCCGGAGTGCCATAATACAGACCAAGCTGCTGTGCCGAGCTTGCAAAGAACAATGCCATTCCGCAGCACAAACCACCGATCCATAACAGTCTCCGTTCTGCGACTGTCTTCGGCTTCTTATTACTTGGATTAATTTTATCAAGTAACCTGATCACCGGAAGCAATACTACACTTCCAACCAGACTTCGTATACAATTAAAAGAAAATGGTCCTAGTGCCTGTCCGCCCTTGCTCTGTGCCACAAAGGCGGTTCCCCAGATAAATGCCGTAAGAACTAACAGGAGTGAATTTCTGATTTGTCTGCTTTTCATTTGTATTCCCTCTTCCTATCTTGTTTATTGTCAAATCGTTACATTATTCCTTTGCTTCATTTTCTGTACAGATATTTTCCCTGTCATATGCATCCAGAAAATGATGCTTCTCTCCATGCTGCTTCCATGCAACAACTGTGTCCAGATTTACATTTTCCACACTTTTGAAAATATTACCTTCCACATAAGGATTTACCTGCTTCAAAGTCTGTATCAGCTCCTTGATTTCAACACGTTTCGAACGATTCTCGTTATTACAAGTCGTACAGGTATCCGTGAATTTGCATGCACACTGGATAAAATGCAGACCATTATAGTCCCTCCATGCCTTGATATCATCCTCACGCACCAGATATAACGGTCGGATCAGTTCCATCCCTTCAAAATTCGTGCTGTGAAGCTTCGGCATCATCGTCTGTACCTGTGCACCATACAGCATACCCATCAATATGGTTTCAATTACATCATCATAGTGATGACCAAGTGCAATCTTATTACAGCCAAGCTCCTGTGCAAAATGATACAGATGTCCTCGTCTCATTCGTGCACACAGATAACATGGCGACTTCTCAACCGTAAATACAGATTCAAATATATCCGATTCAAATATCGTAATCGGGATATTCAGACTTTTTGCATTTTCTTCTATAACCTTCCGGTTCGCCTCACTGTAACCGGGATCCATAACCAGAAACTTAACTTCAAATTCAAATTTGTTATGCAACTTCAATTCCTGAAAACATTTCGCCATCAGCATAGAATCCTTACCACCGGAAATGCAGACCGCGATCTTATCTCCCGGCTTCACCAGCTCATATGTGTTGATCGCCTTGGTGAACTTTGACCAAATGCTTTTCTTGAATTTCTTACGCAGGCTCAGCTCAACATCCTTCGCCTTGTTCTGCTCCTCCGGTTTGCTCATAACATCTAACAGCCATGCAGCATAACCGCCTTCCAGACTCTCCGCCTGATATCCTTTTTCTTTCAAATGCTCCGCTACATCGATGCTGACTACGCCTCTCGCACAGAAAATAACAAGCAGCTTGTCCTTATCCACCTCGCTGCTTGTCTCTATTTCTTCCGCAGGAACCGCAATCGCATCCGGCACTGCCCCATGAGAAATCTCAATGGCATCCCGGATATCGATCAACCGATAACTGTCTTTATCTCGATTCTTTAATTCCGCTATTGTAATGCTCATATGCACGCTGCCTTTCTTCCTAGTGCACCAATAATCTTTCATATATATTTAACCTACACTAAAATACCAAGCAATTATATGACCTAAAAAGTTACTTTGTCAATGCAATTATGGAAAACAGCTACTCTTGAAGAATATAAACGAAAACAGCTCTGTTTTAGATAGTCAATATATTCTCCTGTTTCAGCGTCAATTACCAGCAGCGAATCAGGAAGATAAAAATAATCATATGTATAACAGGTATCCAAATCCTCATAATACGCCACGAGCCAAACAGGTTTGTACTCAAACGTCCCTAATTTTTCCCCCTCCACAAGCATATAATCAAGCTCCATAAAATTAAATGCCGCTGGTTTATCAATTCCTGGATATGCTGCATAAAATGCCTCATATTGTTCTGCGAATTTCGGTTCTATATCTTCAAAATCCATTAATGTTACTGCTTTTTCTCCTGCCTGCACCCCTGCAATATAAAGTTCCGCATTCATCACACCATTATCGTCAACACAAACAGTAAATAATTCAGATGTGCAGAACGGATATGGCGCAAACAACTCCGTTTCAGCTATATATGCCCCTCTATTGCCTGCAGCTCTGGTAAACTGAAAACAATAGCCATTAAAATCAATTGGTCTTGCACTTTCAAACGTACTATAACCAAGCGGTCCTTCTTCTAAAATCTCTACATCCGTAATTCCACATGCTTCCAAAAACAACAAGGCTTCATCACGCGCACAATCCATATCTTTTGCACATCTGTTTTCCACTGTATTCTCTAAGTCAACAATACATTCTGTTACATCTCCCAGATGATTTTCCAATGTGATCGTATCATCCGTCTTCATTCCGTAATATGTATATAAACCCGCAGTTCCCAGATAATTCTCCAGTGTAATTCCTGTAATACAATCATTTTCTTCTTTAAATGTCAAAAGGAATAAATTATCTCCGATATATCCAACATATTTCTGTCCCTCATAATTCTGTATCAATGCTCGTTTATCTGATGCACCTGCCTCACAGGCAATAATATTTTCTATTTCTTGATCGCAGGAAACTGCCTGTGATGTTTGTCCCTGATCCAAATAATATTCTCGAATTTTCTCCTGATATATATGTATGGTTTCCAGATCCTCTCTGCACAGATTCTTATAATCATTTTCCAAACGGTTCTCAAAAATTCCTTTCTCTTCCTCAAACACAGCTTCAACAATCTCCTGTTTTTGTTTTGCAGCATTCGGAATCTGCTTATATTCATATATTCTAAAATCAGAATCTGGTATATATTCAACACCCTCTACCGCAAGCTTAACTGTATTCTTATTTACTTTCCATTCTTCCATATAACTATCCGGAATATGCAAACTATTTGCCGCATCCCCTACATATGATATATTCTTCTCTTTTGCACTTTCACAAGCAGTTAATCCCCCAAAGCACAATAATATAGATATCATAAGCGTGACTTTCCCCAAATTATTTCTCACTTTGCTTCCTCCAATATTTGTCCATCTGCAAGACGTATCACACGATCCGCCCGACTTCCTATCTCTTGATCATGTGTTATCACAATCAATGTCTTTCCTCGTTTATTCAACATTTCTAACAACTCCATAATCGCGATTCCCATTTCATGATCTAATGCGCCTGTCGGTTCATCTGCAAGGATCAAATCTCCCCCTGCCACCATCAATCTTGCAATCGCACAACGCTGCTGTTCCCCACCTGAAATCCTGGTTACCTTTTTGTCTGCTAAATCCCTGATTCCTGTAAATTCTAACATTTCATTCACCAGTTTTTTTCTTTCCCTACCGGAATATCTGCCTGCCAGTAATGGCAGTTCTACATTTTCAAATACCGTATAAGATTTCATTAAGGCATAATTCTGAAATACAAATCCCACATGTTTACGACGAAATTCGTGAAGCTTATCTCCTTTCATCTCATGAACAGCAATATCATTATAATAGTATTCACCGCTTGTCAGATAATCCATAGTCCCAATAATATTTAATAATGTACTTTTCCCTGATCCGGATTGTCCCATGATCGATATGTATTCCCCATCCTGGACATCCAGTGATACATCCTTAAGCGCCGGAAGCTCCCGATGCTCATATATTTTTGTAACATTTCGAAGTTTTATCATCACTATTCTCCTTCTTTTCCTAACAAATCAATCGGTGAACACTTATAAATCATAAATACCGGGCAAATTGTTGATAATGCAACAAATAGTATGCTTATCTCTCCAAGGATAGGAACCACTCGCTTCCAGTATATACTTCTGTAAGAAAATACCATTAACTGATCAGGCTCTATTATATGAATAAACAACCACCATACAAGAAATAATGAACAGCCATAGGCTAGAAGAAACTTAAGAATATTCTCCCATAGGATCATCCAGGTTATATTTTTCATTGAAAATCCCGCCGTCAGCATAATTCCATACTCTCTTCGTCTCCGCAAAAAATCAAGTATCTGTATACATAAAAGTACAATACAAAATGTGAGTCCCACCAGAATTAACATCTGAATAATATTATAATTAATCTTCCGACTCATTTCTTCTCCATTTTCTATTGCTTTACCAATATCAATCACTTTTATATCTTTATATCCAGCCTTTGCCAGCTTTTGCATAAGACTTCTCTTTATCTTTACATAAGAGTGTCCTTGTTTTATAGAAAAATAGAAATCCGAATTATTACAAAATATCTCTCCCGGGCAGGCTAACACTTCATAATCCAACGGAATTGTTCCTGTAACATCTGAAAAATCCAGCATTTCCATTTGTGAAACTGGAAAACTTTGTCCCTTTTCTAATATCCCGGCAACTACATATGTATATGACTGATCTCCCACTTCGCCAATATATTTTGTTCCAACTTCTATCTTGTCCTTATATGCAAATCCCAGATATAAATACATGCCATCTTCCATCGGTTTTAATTCTTCGATTAGGATTCCTTCGTCTAATTTCATCTTCCATATATTCTGAATGGTTGCATCTATTTCAATATAATATAAGCCATCTTTTCCATCTTCATCATCGATTGCCTGAAAACTATGGCCTGTCTGAATATTTTTCAATTTCTCCAATGCCGGATCGGTATTTATATATCCTGTTTGCCACGCACAGGTTACAGCTTCCACTCCATCCACTGATTTTATTATATCCATTGCCGGGTCAGACTGTAATTCACTATCCAGTTCATCCAAAAAACGGATTTCACACAAGGTATCTATATTCCTGATTCCTGACTCTTGCAAAGAATGTCTGATATTGGTTGACATACTATAAACACTGATCAGCACAGCAATCAAAAGCAATAACACCATTGCCAACACAATATTACCACCCAGTTGTAAAACATGAGACATAACATTATCTGCTGCTAAACGTATTATATTTCGTTTTCTCATACTTAATCCCTAACCTCCTTTGCAGGCACCAGCTGTCTTAACAGCTTGCAGATTGGAAAAAGTAATACCAGCAACAAAATACCAATCATAAATATAAAATACCACAAAATATATGTATTCCAGACAAACGTCATCTTCTTTTTCATTGCAAGACAATAGAAAATCTGTAAACATCCTGCAACAATAATAGAAATTCCCATTAATATCCCGATTCGTACCAACTGCCACTCTATGATTCGTCTATCTGTTATTCCAACTGTTTTCATAATTGCAAAATCTCTTTTCTGTCGTGCATACCATACTCTTGCAATCATTATGCAATTTATAATACCCACTATGTACAGTAATATCAGAATAGCTGCTTTTAATTTATAAACGATATACACATCTGTCTGACTCTCATAATGATCCAGCAGCTGTGCATAATAATTATCTGATTGTCCAAATATCTCTATCAATTCATCAGCCTGCTCTGCAACCGGAACACTCTTATCCATAAGCTGGATTGTCATTCCCGGATAAGAAGATGAAGTATAGGTCATTCCATCGGCTATCCGGTTCAAAAATACATCTGATTCCGATGTCCAGTTTTCTAACGAGCCAAACGCAATAATCATTTTATCTGAATCATTTCCAAATGATTCCAGATACCCAGTCACCTGACAATCAATTCCATCTAATGACAAGCATTCCGTTCCATCTTTTGAAACTGTTACTGAATCCTTCCATCCATGTCCTACTACAAGATAAATGTTATCCGAATTCCATTCCTCCATTGTTGGATATCTGCCACTTTCAAGCAATCTGTTCCAGTTTCCATGATATGCCACTGCAATCTGCACTTCATCCGCATCTTCCTCACAACTGCCAATCGAAAACTCATCTCCTCTGATTACAGCATCACAACTAACATCGCTTATACGCTCCAGAATTGCTTTTGTACTCCGAACCGCCATCTCCTGTATTTGTCGATATTCTTCTATATCATTCAATTTATATTCCGTTGCTCCTGTGGTAGAGTAGATATTAATATAAGCGTTATACTTTGAAATACCATCCTGACTTTCATATTTTTGAATCCAATTACTCATAATCTGATATCCATTCAAAATTGTACTCAAGGACAGACTCATACCTACTAAAAAAAGTATAAATGTCAGCTTATCTTTTGTAATTTTATACATATCATCTTCTCCTGTAATCTGTGTTTCATTCATATCACTATAAAACAAAAACAAGCAACTTGTCCTTATCCACCTCGCTGCTTGTCTCTATTTCTTCCGCAGGAACCACAACCGCATCCGGCACTGCCCCATGAGAGATCTCAATGGCATCCCGAATATCGATCAACTGGTAACTGTCTTTATTTCGATTCTTTAATTCCGCTATTGTAATGCTCATATGCACGCTGCCTTTCTTCTTTGCACAAATCTTTTACCACTTCACCTGCAATGATCAGTCCTGCAACCGACGGAACAAATGCCACACTGCCCGGAATATCTCTCCGCTCTGTGCATTTATGCTGTGCTCCCGGAGGGCAGATGCAATTTGTTCTGCAGCTGATCGACATATCCTCAAGTGGTCTTACCGGCTGTTCTTCCGAATATACAACCTTTAACTTTTTCACGCCACGCTTCTTAAGTTCCCGACGCATAACCTTTGCAAGCGGACATACCTTTGTCTTATAAATATCTGCTACCTGAAACATACTGCCATCCAGCTTGTTTCCTGCACCCATACTGCTGATGATCGGCACTCCTTTTTTCTGTGACTGGAGCACCAGCTCAATCTTAGCCGTAACCGTATCTACCGCATCTACAACATAATCATAAGAGTCAAATGGGAATTCATCTGCATTTTCCGGCAGGAAAAAGCATTTGTGCATCTCGACCTTAGCATCCGGATTTATGTCCAGAATCCGTTCTTTCATAACATCTGTTTTATATTTCCCCACAGACTTTCTGGTGGCAATAATCTGGCGGTTCAGGTTTGTCAGGCATACCTTATCATCGTCGATCAGATCAAAGGAACCGACACCGCTTCGTGCCAGAGCTTCGCACACATAACCGCCAACGCCTCCAACGCCGAATACCGCTACTTTTGAATTTGCCAATTTGTCCATTGCTTCTTTACCAAGCAATAATTCTGTCCGGGAAAACTGTGTTAACATGTCTATCTCTCCTAAATAACCTACTAAAACGCTAGGCAAAATTATAGGGCCTGAAAAGGTTCTTTGTCAATGATTTTCTGGCAAAAAGGACCGGTATTATACCACGTCATATAATACCGATCCTGCTTACATTAACTATTTTCTAATTATTTAATCTTCCACGTCTTTACGTATCCGACGGATTTCTTTTTCAGCTGTTTCTTTAAAGCTGTCTTTGCTTTCTTTGTGCCTTTCACAGTAATGGTTGCTTTCTTATTTATGCCCTTGAATGCACTCTTACGGATGGTTGTAAGATTTCCTGCTGTGACAGTGATCTTTTTCGGATTCTTACAACCGGAGAATGCTTCATTGCCTATCTTCGTTATACCCCTTCCGATCGTGATATTTGTCAGATTTTTGTTACCCTTGAATGCCTGGCTCGCAACCGCTGTTACTTTATAGGTAACACCACCCACCTTTACAGTAGATGGTATGGTAAGTTTTTTCGCTTTCTTGTTTGTGATCTTCATAACAGCAACAGTTGGATTCTTCTTTGAAGATGAAGTTACCTTTACTTTAATCTTCTTAGAAGGAACTGTAAGAATTGTACCTTTCTTAGCAGGCTTTGGCATTAATTTAACTGGTATATTATTCTCCTTTGCATATTTATATGCTACGGAATTTTTATTGCAAATAACTGTAGTATTTTGGTTAAAAACTGTCCACCAATATCCACTCTCATTCTCACCCTTTTTAAATACGTCAATTTCAATAACACTATCTGGTATAACAACCGATTTTAATTTCGGACAGCTAAAAAAAACTCCCTTACCGATACTTGTTACACTATCCGGTATCGTTATGCTGGTTAAATTGCTGCACATAGCAAATGTTTTACTGGAGATTCTTGTTATCCCCTCCGGCAATACTACTTTTTTTAATTTATCACATGAAAAAAAGCCCCGCATCCTATACTTCTTACATTTTCAGGTATAGTGATACTCATTAGATCAGTAGTTGCAAATCCATAGCTTCCTATACACGTTAAGCTATTTGGTAACGTTATACTGGTCAGATTTAAGCAAAGATCAAATGCAAAATCTCCTATACTTGTTACTCCCTCCGGTATTGTTATGCTGGTTAAACTGCTACAATTCCAAAATGCAGAATCTCCTATACTTATTACCTCTGTCCCATTAATCTTATCCGGGATTACAACCTTTTTCTTATCACCTTTATACTTGGTAATAGTAATTCCATCCTTAGCTTCTTCATATGTAAAATCACCATATGTCTTTGACTCTTCCGCCTGTGCTGTCATACCGCCCCCGCCACACAGCAACACACATAAAATCAATCCCAAGCCCGCATAGATCAGGCTTCTTATCTTCTTTTGCATCATTTTCATTCATCTCTCCTTTTCTCTTACGCTCCTTGTTTTTATAAGGTACATTGCTTTTTCCCATTTTTAGAAACAGTGCCAAGTACAAATAAACACAATTTTATCTGTATCTGACACTTTTTGTTTGATGTCTCTAAAAAAGCATAAACATTATAAAAAAAAAAATAACTGTCAATAGTTCACAAAATATTTCTTAATTATTTAAATTTCGACAAAAAAATCCAGATACAACATTTCTGCCATATCTGGATTTCTACTAAAATATACATGTTATCTGTTCTGCTTATGTCTTTATCCTATGATTGCCTTAATTTCCGCTTTGCTCATATCGGTTACATCCATGATCTGCTCTAAGGAATAGCCTTTCTTATGCATTTTCAGGATAATCTCCGATTTTCCTCGGGCTTCGCCTATTATTTCACCTTTGACTATGCCCGCGGCTTCGCCCTTTACATATCCCATTTCTTCTACGCCTTCACTCAGATTGCACATGATCTTCACCTCTTCCCTTATACTGTGTCTATCTACCGGTATGTCATACTCCTGTTTCATCAGCTTCAATTTCTGTTCTGCCGTCATTGTCTGTGACAATAGCGTTCCAAGCAATCGATGCAGTTCATATTTTTCTTCCTTTGGCGGAATCTCCTTTGCCAGTCCGATCATCACGATATTTAAAATATCCAGATTGCCTTTCCATTCCTGTTCGACAAGTAAATCATCTTTTACCATATGGATATGACTCAGACTGTTTTCTTTCATATTCATACAGATCCAGATGGAATACACCTGTTTGATCTCGTTATAGTCAGAACCTGTAAATTCCCGCTCTTTCTGAGATGACACCAGTCTTGCCGTATAGAAGATTGCTCGATTTAAGATAAAATACTTTGTCGGTTCATTCTTCTGGGCTTCCAGATTAATGATCATTTTCGCCAGTCCATCCCGCATCCGTACATAGAAGATAATATCAAAATATA